>JAVETN010000008.1 GCA_034006035.1 Desulforegulaceae bacterium | reverse complement strand
GCCTTGGTGAAATGGTAGTTATGGTGGGAAAACTTGGAGGATATCTGAACAGGAAAAATGATCCTCCAGTTGGACATCAACTAATTTGGAAAGGTTATAATCTTTTACAGATTATGTGCGAGGGATATTCCTTGAAAGAATATCCCTGAGAAAAAAATGTGGGTAAAGGGCAGAGCTAGAGCTTGGGAACGAGGCCCGAATAAAAGATGGGGTAAGGGCAGAGCTGGAGCTTGAGAGCGAGCCAAAACAGAAAAGATTAAAAAAACTAATTATTTTATATGTTAAAATTTAAGATAATTTGTTTTATTTAGATGTTTAAGAATTGCAAAAAATGGGTTTTGTAACGATTAAAAATGACAGAAGATAAATTTTATTTTAATTCACTGAGCATAGACCTTAAAATTCCAGATGGTGAGGATTTCCCGGAAACACCAAAAACATCAGGATCTCCAAATAATACAAAAGCATCTTTGGCACGGGAAACAGCAACATTCAGCATATTTGGACCATTGTCATAAAATTTTCCCATTTTTTTATCAGACTCACCATAAACACTGGAAAAAAGAATGATTAAACGCTCATCGCCTTGAAGGCTGTGTACTGTTCCAACAGTAACTCCTTTAATTTTCTTTTTAAGAAGCTCTTTTTTTATAAAACGAGCCTGGGTGCTGAAAGGGGTTATTATTCCAATAGATTTTTGAATAATTTGATTATCTTCTATATCTTTTAAATCAGGGCTGGCTTTCTTTACATATTCAACAATTATTGATTTGTGTTTATCAAGCCAATTGGCTATATAAACAGCTTCATCAAAATTTCCTCTGCTACCACCATAGGATTTTGAGTCTTTTTTTATACTCACCATTGCCATGGTTTTTCCCCATGGAATTGAAACTTTAGGCTCTCCCCTTAAAGGCTTAAGCACTCCCTGATAAACCAGTTCATTACAATAGTTTACTATACTGTTATAACAACGCCTGTGTTCTGTTAAATACAAACCTTTCTGAAGCTTGGTAAACTGATGATAAAGGCATTGTCTCTGAGCCACTTTCATTACATTGCCGCTTGAAGCTGTCAGCCCGCTTTCAAGCCAAAAATCATTATAATCTTTTTCATTTTCAAAAAGATTGAAAATTTGAAGATTTGATCTGTCAACTCCAGGAGAAATACTCCACACAGGTTCAATCTGATCAGTATCTCCTACAACAAGGGCTTTTTTTGCAAGAGCAAAACACGGTGCAGATACTTCTGGAAGAGCCTGCCCTGCTTCATCTATAATTAAAAGATCTATTTTTTCATAAAGAGGAAGATGTTTCCAGACATTGTCTTCAAAAACACTTGCTTCAAATGTTTTTGGAAGCATATAAAAAGTTGAAACAAAACAAGGGGTAAGTTTTGCAAATCTTTTTAATTTTCCAAGGACTCTTTTATCTGATTTTTTATCAGAGTCTCTGGTTGGTAAAAATGAATTTAAATCTATAAGCCATCTGGCTTCCCAATAATGTGTTGAAAGTTTAAAAAGTTTAAATCTTAGCACCCTGTCATTTATTTCGTTTACCTTATCATTTAAATCTTTTGATAAAAGCTCAATATTGGAGTGGGTTTTTATCCATAAATTAATTTTTTCTGATGCTTCTTTATAAGAGTTATAAAGATTTTGAAGACAGCCAATTCTTTTTTTGTAATTTTCCTGTTTTTGAATTGATTGATTTTCCATTTCATTCAAGATTTTTTCTGCAGATTTATCTGATTTGTCTTCCAGGGGAATTCCCCATTTATTAAATAAAATTGCATTTTTATAATATTCTGAAGTTTGAACAAACTTGAATTTGATAAACAAATTTGTTAAAATTTTTCTTTTAGACCACAGGTTCAGAAGTTCATCTTTTTTCAATCTTATATCTAACAATTCTTTTTCAGGAAGATTTAAGCTTTCAGATAAAAATTCAATCTCGTTTTTTAAAGAATCAAGATCTTTAAATTTGCTGAAAATTTCATTTTCATATGTTTTAAAATTTTTAAGTGTATCTATTCCCTTGATAATTGCTTTTTCTGTTTTTTTTATTTCATTATGAAGGTTTATTCTAACTTCTTTAAGGCTTTCTGCTTTTTTATTTTGCCATTTACCTGCTTTTTCAAGAAAAAACTCAACAGCACCATCAAAATATTCCTGAGTATGCAAATATTCCATCAATCCTTCGCCTTTGGGGCCAAGATACATATAAGGGTTGGATTCTTTTGCTTTTCCTGAGGAACAACAATAAAGCCCATAGCTTGAAATTTCTGGGATCCATCTTCCTTTTAAACTTTCCTCCAGTCCTTTTTCATCAACTCTGGCAAAACTTTCTAGAATATTTGTAACTGCCTGATTATTGTTTGAGGTTGCTGCAATTAAAGGAGGCTCAGTTTCTTCAAGGGCTGCTTTTGACCACAAACTTGCTACTACAGATCTTAAAAGAGTTGTTTTTCCAGTACCCGGGGGTCCGTTAACTGCAAGAATTTCAGGATTGTTGTTTTTTAAAAGATGGTGAAGTGCATTTCTTTGATTTAAAGATAAAGGAAACTCCCCTGTCATCTGCCCCAAATGCTGTTTTGATAAATAGCTGTCATCTTCCAAATCTCTATATGGTATAATTTCAGGTGAGGATTTTGCACAAAACATTTTATATAAAGGAATTTCAGAATTGGTATCTAAAATTGAATCAATTAATTTTATAATTCCTTGTTTTGCACCCACAACCGGAGGTTCTTTTACCTGAATCAAAAAAACATTTTTAAGCTCATAATCGTTATTTAATATTTCAAGATCATAAATAGATGTTTCTTTAGTTTTTAATTCAGGATCTCCTGGGAAATATTCAGTGCTCAAAGCTGAACAAAGCATTGAAGTGCAATATTTTCTAACATCATCCCAGTTTTCCATGCCTTGATAAAGATTTTGACTAAGAAATTTATCAATTAGAAAAGAATTTGTAAAAGTAATAGACTTGCCTTGATTCGGTGAAATCCACTCCCTAGGAATCCACGGGGCTTTGGGAGAAGGTTTAAATTTTCCGTCTTCATCAAGAATTATAAAAACCACTAAAGGGATCAAAACTTCATTTTTAATATAACTTTTTTTACCGCCAATTGTTTTTAAAAAATCAACTCTTGGGTAAATAACCAACTCTGTTTCTTTTGAGTCTGAATTTTCCTCTTTATTTCTTTTTTTAACAATTTCCTTTGCCAGGTTTTTATCAATTCTTCCTTCAAACCAAGCTTTGCAATCAAGACTAATATAATCTGAATTATTTTTTTCAGAATCTGATGGCCCAAGAAAAGGAAGAATATCTTTATCTTCCGGGCACTTCCTTTCTGAATCAATTAATGACTGTCTGAAATATTTTGTTATATTTCTAAAATAATCCATATTTAGTTTTGATTTTCTTAATTATAAAATTTAACAGTTCAAACTTACTTAAGCTTATTAACTCAACTTAAGTAAATATCTTTTATAAATTTATTTTTCAACTTCTTTAAACTTAATCAAAGGACAGTTTAAACAAACATCAAGTCCAGGCCAAGGTTGACCGCCCTTACCCATAAGAGAAGGTCCTCCGGTTTTTTCAATTCTGTAAAGAAGGTGTTCAGCTGTTTTTAAAACCTGATCACCGGGAATAAAAAGGTTCATATAATTCATTTCTGTTTTTCCAGAACTTTTTGAGCCTGCACACATAGTTGTCATATTGGCGGTATTGTTTAAAAAAGAGTAAACACCTCCAGAACAAACAGCAGAGTTGGGAGTTGCAAGAAAACTAAGATTTGGTTTGTTCATTGCACCCATATAGTCGTTTAAAATATGATAGGCCTGATATGGAACAACCATAAAAAAAGTAATATCAGGGCCAAAATCCAAATCATCATAGTCGTTTAAAGGAGCCATGAAAATACCTTTATATTTACCTAGCTCAAGTCTTGCCTTTTCCTGGGGAGCTCTCCATGAAAGTTTTTCATCAATTAAATATTTTTCATGACTTTTGCCATCAATTTCTTGTTCAAGCTCTCTAAAACCAAAAACCGGCTGGGCATTTTTACACTCAAGCTTCTCAGGACTTAAAAAAAGACGATGTTTGGCAGACCTTGAAGCTGCAAGATATTGACAATAAGATAGTTTTGGTTTTACTGTATGGGTAATTGGAAGTGTATTAATAATTGATTCATTGTCAATAAATTTTACACCCACAGGATCAAAATCCAGTCTGAAATTCCAAATAAAACTTTCAAATGCTTTGGTATAGGTTAATTTGTCCATTTTTACATTTCCCTTTGTGTAGTTTAAAAAACTCATATTAAACTTGATACAGCAATATTAATGCCATTTCAATTCTTTAGTTAATTAACCAAATTGGAAGTGCTGGATTTGGAAGAGAAAATATTTGATTCTATAATTAAAGCAGGGAAGCACTTTTAAAAAATACTCCCCTTAAAATTTTAATCGTCTTTAGTTTTAAGAACAGAAAGAAAGGCAGTTTGGGGAATTTCAACAGAACCTACCATTTTCATTCTTTGTTTTCCTTTTTTTTGTTTTTCAAGAAGTTTTCTTTTTCTTGAAATATCTCCTCCATAACACTTGGCAGTAACATCTTTTCTAAAAGCAGAAATTGTTTCCCTTGCAATAACATTTCCCCCAATTGCCGCCTGAATTGGAATTTTAAACATCTGCCTTGGGATTTCGTCTTTTAATCTTTTAACAGCACTTCTTCCCCTTGCTTCTGCATTTGCCCTGTGAACAAGCTGGGAAAGAGCATCAACTCTTTCTGCATTTACAAGAAAATCAAGTTTTACAAGATCGGTTTTATCATAATCATGGATTTCATAGTCAAAGGAACCATAGCCCTGGGTTACGGTTTTTAATTTGTCATAAAAATCATAAATTACTTCTGCCAATGGCAAAATAACTGTAAATTCAACTCTTTTAGTATCAAGATAAATATGGTTGACTTCCTTGGCTCTTTTTTCCATGCAAAGCTTCATTATTGCTCCTATATAATTATCTGGAACAATAATACTTCCTTTTATATAAGGCTCCATAACATATTCAATAGAACCTGGATCAGGATAATGAGATGGATTGTCAATTATTTTTTCTTCTGGCTCGTCATCTGTTTTCACTTTATATTGAACAGAAGGAGCTGTGATTATAAGAGATACATCAAACTCTCTTTCAAGTCTTTCCTGAACTATTTCAAGATGGAGAAGTCCTAAAAATCCGCATCTGAATCCAAATCCCAAGGCTGCTGAATTGTCTTTTTCATAAATAAGAGAAGCATCGTTTAATTTTAGTTTTTCAAGGGCTTCTGTAAGATTTATAAGCTCATCTGTTGAAACAGGATAAAGGGATGAAAAAACCATGGGCTTAACTTCCTTAAAACCTGAAATTGCCTTTTCGCAGGGTTCATCTTTTAAGGTTATGGTATCTCCTATCTGAACATCTGAAATGTTTTTTATTCCAGCTATAATATAACCAACATCTCCGGCCTGAAGTTCTTTTTGAGGAGCCATGGCTATCCTGAAAAAGCCTGCCTCTTCAACCTTGTAGCTTGATCCTGTGGACATAAAATTTACCAGATCACCTTTTTTAAGAGTTCCATCTATCACTCTTATCTGAACAATAACTCCTCTATAGGCATCATAATGGGAATCAAATACAAGTGCTTTTAAAGGTTTTTGCCTGTCTCCTTCAGGAGCAGGGATAAATTCTACAACAGCTTCAAGAACATCTTCAATTCCTATTCCTTCTTTTGCACTTGTAAGAATTGCTATTTCTGAATCAAGTCCTAAGTCTTCTTCAATTTGTTCTTTGACCATTTCAATATTTGCTGAAGGAAGGTCAATTTTATTTATAACAGGTATAATTTCTAAATCATGTTCCATAGCAAGGTATAAATTTGCAAGTGTCTGGGCTTCAACACCCTGGCTTGCATCTACAAGAAGTAAAACTCCTTCACAGGAAGTAAGAGCTCTTGAAACTTCGTAGGAAAAGTCAACATGCCCTGGAGTGTCAATTAGGTTTAAAATATAATTTTCTCCATTTTTCGCAGTATATGGAAGGCAGACTGTCTGGCTTTTTATTGTAATTCCCCTTTCTCTTTCAAGATCCATACTATCAAGAAGCTGATCTTTGAAGTCTCTGTCAGAAACCATTCCTGTATGCTGAATAATTCTGTCTGAAAGGGTTGATTTTCCGTGATCTATATGTGCAATCACGCTGAAATTTCTTATTTTATCAATGTATTTACTCAATTTGGGCTCCATAAAGAGTCGTTATTAAAAAATCTGATATTGACACAAAAAAGTTAATCTTATATCTATTTTAAGATATATTGAAGCTAATCTTTGTAGCAGTATCAGCCTGAGATGTCAATTTATACGCATTTTAACCTTCTATAAAGAAAATAATCATGGAAAAAATTAATGTTTTAATAGTAGACGATGATCTAGCTATAAGAGAAACCATGAAAGAATATTTTTTTTTATCAGACTATAATGCATACACTGTTGCCAATGCTTATGAAGCACTTGATTTCTTAAAACAAAACCCCCAAACAGATCTTGTTATAACAGATATTGTCATGCCTGGAATGAACGGACTTGAGCTTACTGAAAAAATAAAAAATCTTTATAACATAGACGTGATTTTAATTACTGGCTACACAGAAACTTATTCATACGAAAAGGCAATAAACAAAGGAGCAAGCGATATAGTTTTTAAGCCTGTGCGTTTTGAAGAACTTCTTTTAAGGGCTAAAAGAGTTTTAAGGGAAAAAAAGATTACCCTTGAAAAAAATGAAATGCTTGAAAAGCTTAAAAAGCTTGCAGATACAGACGGGCTGACAAAACTTTTTAATTCAAGAAAGTTTTATACAGAACTTGAAAAAGAAATTGACAGGAGCAATAGATATAATCATCCTCTGTCATTAATTATGCTTGATATTGATCATTTTAAAAAATTTAATGATTCTTTTGGACATCTTGAAGGTGATAAAGTTCTTTTCAGAGTTGGAAAAATAATTAGATCATATCTTAGAATAATGGATACTGCCTATAGATACGGAGGTGAAGAGTTTACAATGATACTTCCTGAAACCAGATCAAAAGAAAGTGAAATTGTAGCCCAAAGAATCAAAAAAAAACTTTTTGAGGAAAATTTTACAATTGAATTAAATGGATTAAAAAAAGATGTAAAAGTAACAGCAAGCTTTGGAGTTACCCAATATTTACCCGGTGAACCCACTTCTTCATTTGTAAAAAGAGTTGATAAAGCTCTTTATCTGTCCAAGGAAAATGGAAGAAACAGGGTAACTCTTATTTAAGAAGGTAATTAAACAAAGTTTTAAAAAAATATAAAAGTTTAAAACCTGAGCTTTGAATCAAAAGATGTTTTTATTCGCACTTCAATAAACAAATCCCCTTTATTACCAAAACTATCTGTAAAACCAAGCCCTCTTAATCTTAGTTTTTGCCTGTCCCTTGTGTTTGGAGGAATAGTTATTTTATAGAGTCTATTGTAAAATCCCCAGGGTATATTTGCCCGTTTTTTACAACCAGAAAGAGCTTCCAAAGCTGATATTTCAATCATTCCCATTGCATCGTTGGAATCAGGGATTCTCAATGTTTTTATAGTATTGATTTCAGGAGATTTTTTTCTTTGTAAACTTCCTTTAATTCTGTCTGAAAATTTAGAAGACGGAAGTTTACAAAAATATCCAACAAGAAAAGCTCCAGCAGCAAAACCACTTATATGAGCCCACCAGGCAATTCCTGAAGAAGTACCTGCTGCGTTTATAACTTGAATTATAAACCAGAGGCCAAGAAAAATAAAAGCTGGAATTTCTATAAACCAGGGAATAATTATTATTGGTATAACAGTAAGAATTCTTGCACCCGGAAAAAGAATAAAATAAGCCCCCATTATACCTGCTATTGCTCCGCTTGCTCCCACAACCGGTATATTGTCATTGATATTGAACATAAAGTGGGTAAAACCTGAAATAAACCCGCATAAAAGATAAAATAAAAGATATTTAAAAGGACCCAGCTTATCTTCAACATTGTCGCCGAAAATAAACAAACTCCACATATTCCCAATCAGATGAAGCCATCCTCCATGGAGAAACATAAAAGACAAAAAGGAAAAAATCTGTTCAAAAAAATTAAAATACTGAGAAATAGCAGGATTGGTATATCTTGCTGGTACAAGTCCATACTGATAGATAAATCTATCCATTCCCCCGGGATGACTTATTTCTATAAAAAATATAAATACATTAAGTCCAATTAAAGAATAATTTACAACAGGAGTTGTTTCAGATGGGTGTGAATCTCTTATTGGTATCAATTTTTTTCCCTGATATTATTTTTCCCTTTTATGTATTTACGGGAGTGGCAAAAACTCATGGTAACTATCTTAATTTAAAATATAAAACTCTCAATTTAGGTTTTTGTAAGATACATACTTATATCAACTGAAACAGCCTGGTGAATAAGAGCTCCACATGAAATAATATCAGCCCCGGTTTTTGCAAGTTGGGTAAGTCTTTCAATTGTTACATTCCCAGACACTTCAACAAGGGCTTTTTTGTTTATAATTTTGCATGCTTCCTTAATTTCTGCTGTGTTCATATTATCAAGCATTATCACATCTGCCCCGGCTTTAAGAGCCTGTCTTGTTTCATCAAAATCTTTTACTTCAACTTCAATTTTTACAAGGTGAGAAATATTTTGTCTTGCCATAGAAACAGCTTTTTCAATACTTCCTGCAGCTTCAATATGGTTGTCCTTGATAAGAACACCATCATAAAGTCCTGTTCTGTGATTTGATCCTCCTCCTGAATAAACAGCATACTTTTCCAAAACTCTAAGCCCCGGAGTTGTTTTTCTTGTATCGCAAAGCTTTACATGGGGATAATTTTTCAGCTTTTCTACATATTTATTTGTATTGGTTGCTATTCCGCTCAATCTTTGAAGAAAATTTAAAACTGTTCTTTCTGCTTTTAAAAGAGAACTCATTCTTCCCTTAACAGAAAGAATAAGATCTCCTTTATTTGTTTTTACTCCGTCTTTTAATAATTTTACAATTTTAAGCTCTGGATCTACTTTAAAAAAAACCTGTTCTGCAATATCAATACCGCAGACTATAAAATTCTCCTTTGCCTTAATCACAGCCTTGCCCTGCTCTTCTGGGTCGATAATTGATTGGGTTGTAATGTCTCCAGGTCCAATATCTTCAAGAAGAGCAAGATCAATAAGTCTATCAGCCAATGTAAAATCAAGTGTTTTCATCAACTGAGCAGTTCCTTTACTTTTGCAAGATGGGCATTTAAATCATCTAGTTTTTTTGAAAATTCCTCATGTTGGTTTTTTGTTTTTTCAACCACTTCTTCAGGAGCCTTGGAAAGAAAACTTTCATTTAAAAGTTTTTTACCCAAAAAAACAAGTTCCTTATCAACTTTTAAAATTTCTTTTTCTATTCTTGAAATTTCTTTATCAACATCAATTATGCCCTCAAGAGGAATAAAAATTCTTGTATCAGTACCAACAATACCTGCAGCAGCAGATTTTGGTCTTTCACCTGGCTTTTCAACCACAAGCTCAGAAAGCCTGGCTAGAGATTGAATCATTTCTTTTTCTGATTCAGCAATCTCAGTATGCATAAAATTAGCTGTTTGAAGATGAGCTTTTAAAAGCTGACCTGGCTGAATATTTATTTCACCTCTTATATTTCTGATCGAAGAAACAACACTCATTATATATTCCATATGAACTTCTGATTCCGGGTTATATGAAAGTTTTTGATCCTTTCTTTCTCCTGGATATCCTGAGTTCATTATTGAGCCCTTGGTTCCTGGAAGTTTATTCCAGATTTCTTCAGTAACAAAAGGTATAATTGGATGCAAAAGACTTAAGGCGTCTTTCATCACTCTTTGCAATACGCCTTTTGTTGCAATCATTTTTTCATTTCCATGTTTGCCAAAAAGCAAGGACTTTACAGCTTCCAAATACCAGTCGCAGAGTTCATGCCATACAAAATGATAAAGAGTAGCAGCTGCATCATTAAAACGATATGATTCTATTTCATTTTCAACTTTTATTATAATTGAATTAAGCCTTGACAGTATCCATTTATCAGGAAGAGATAGGTTTTTTTCATCATATTCATCATAACTTTTATCAAGATGCATAAGTGCAAATCTTGAGGCATTCCAAAGCTTGTTTACAAAATGCCTATAGCCGTCAACCCTTTTTTCAGACATTTTAACATCTCTTCCCATTGCTGCATAAATTGCAAGGGTGAATCTAAAAGCATCAGTACCGTATTCATCAATAACAACAAGAGGATCAATAACATTCCCCTTGGATTTACTCATTTTGTTTCCGTCTTCATCCCTTACAAGAGCATGGACATAAACATCTTTAAAAGGAATTTCTTTTTTAAAATAAAGTCCCATCATCATCATTCTTGCTATCCAGAAAAAAAGAATGTCAAATCCTGTTACAAGAACTGATGTTGGATAAAAAGTATTTAAAAGTTTTGTATCTTCAGGCCATCCCATGGTGGAAAAAGGCCATAATGCCGAACTAAACCAGGTGTCAAGGACATCAGGGTCTCTTGTAAGATTGGAACTTCCGCATGAATCACAAGTTTTTGGTTCTTCTGTGGAAACTATGAGTTTTTTACAATCATCACATGTCCAGGCTGGAATTTGGTGTCCCCACCAGATTTGTCTTGAAATACACCAGTCTCTAATGTTTTCAAGCCAATTAAAATAAGTTTTTTCCCATTGTTCTGGAAATACTTTTGTATCACCATTTTTAACCGCTTCAATGGCTTTTTCTGCAAGAGGTTTTGTTTTTACAAACCATTGTTTTGATAAGTTGGGCTCAATTATGGTATCGCATCTATAGCATTGACCTACGCTGTGTTTTATATTTTCCGTTTTTATAAGATAACCGCTTTTTTTAAGCTTTTTAACAGCCTGGTTTCTGCACTCAAATCTGTCAAGTCCTTCAAATTCTCCAGCTGCACTGGTCATTATTCCGTCATCATCAAGGGCTTTTATACTTGGCAAATTATGCCTGATCCCTATTTCAAAGTCATTTGGATCATGGGCAGGAGTAACTTTTAATGCCCCTGTACCAAATTCTGTATCTACATAAGAATCTCTTATTATGGGTATTTCTTTTCCGGAAAGTGGAAGAATAACAGTTTTAGAGTTAAGTTCACTATATCTTTCATCTTTGGGATTTATTGCAACAGCAGTATCACCAAATAAAGTTTCAGGCCTTGTAGTTGCAACTACAAGGTCTCCACTGCCATCAGGAAAAGGGTATCTTATATGATAAAGAGCACCGTCTTGTTCTTCATGCTCAACTTCAAGATCTGCAAGAGCTGTTTTACACCTTGGGCACCAATTAATTATATAGTCGCCTTTGTAAATAAGGCCGTCATTATAAAGATCTACAAATACTTTTTTTACAGCAGTGGAAAGGCCCTCATCCATGGTAAATCTTTCACGTTCCCAATCACATGAGGCTCCAAGTCTTTTTAACTGATTTATGATGGCACTGCCATACTGTTCTCTCCATTCCCAGACTCTTTCAACAAACTTTTCACGTCCAAGATCGTGGCGTGAAAGGCCTTCTTGTGCAAGTTGTTTTTCAACAACGTTCTGGGTTGCAATTCCTGCATGATCAGTCCCTGGCATCCAAAGGACGTTAAAACCTTTAAGTTTTTTATATCGGCATAAAATATCTTGCAAAGTAATGTTCAATGCATGGCCCATATGAAGAACACCAGTTACGTTGGGCGGAGGTATAACTATTGAAAAAGGAGGTTTTTCGCTTTGGTCTTCAGCTTTAAAATATCCATTGGTTAACCAGAAATCATACCATTTCTGCTCAACTTTATTGTGTTCATACGATTTATCCATACTATTGTCAGTCATTTTTAACTCCAAATTAGTTTACTGCAAAATTCGTTTTCCTTTTCAGGACGCGAATTGTTTTACAAGCCCATTTATTTAGCAAGTAAAAATTTTTTTTAAAAGCATTATTTGACGATAAATTTTTCTATAAAAATACAAAACCGCTTTAAAAGCGGTTTTAAAAAATTATATTTACTTATAACCCTATTTTTCAGGTAAAAACACTGATTCTTTTAATTCTTGAATTTCTTTTGTAACTGTTTTTTCAATTGTTTTTACAAGAAGGGCATCAATTTTTTCAGCAAATATTTTAGTAATTACTTTTTCAAGAACCTTTTCAAGCAGTTTTTCATCAATATTTAATGCTGAACTTTCTATTTCTAAAAAATCTTCCCTTGAAATAGATTCATTTTCTTCAAAAACTAAATCTTCAACTATTTCCTCTGTACTAAACTCATCAATTATTGAACTTTCATCAAAATCTAATTTATCTGTAAGTTCAAGAACTTCATTTTCTGCAACTTTTTCTTCCAGCTCTAAAATTTCATCTTCATCAAGTCTGAAGTTTTCCAAATCTAAAACTTCATCTTCAATTTTAAATCCATTTAAGTCTAAAACTTCATTTTCTATAACTTTTTCTTCCAGCTCCAATATTTTTTCTTCATCTAGCTTGAAGTTTTCTAAGTCCAAAATTTCATCTTCAATTTTAAATTTGTTTAAATCAAGGATTTCTTCTTCATCAACTTTTTCTTCCAACTCCAATATTTCTTCTTCATCAAGCCTGAAGTTTTCCAAATCTAAAACTTCATCGCCTGAATTATCACTTATACTATCTGAGTTAATTTCATTTATAACGACTTCTTCAAGATCGGAAAGGTCGAAATCGTCTTTTAAACTGTTTTTATTGGAATCACCGGATGGATTGTTCATTAAAAAAATACTCCAAAGTTAAAGAAATTTCTATTGAATTTCTAGTGGTTGACTGTCTTTTTAACTGAATTTAATTCCTTAATTTTACTTAATTGAAAACATATATTATGAGAAAAGAAATATAATCACCTTTTACAATAACATAAAAATTAATTGAGGCAAATAATATGAGAAGATTTTATAATGAAAAGCTAGATGAAACCACCAGCTCTTTTTCATTAAGCGGAAAAGAATCCCATCATTTAAAAAATGTATTAAGGCTGAAAGAAAATGATGAGGTTATATTCACAAATGGAAAAGGCATGGATTTTTTAACAAAAATTGTAAAGCTTGAAAAAAACGAGACACATTTTTCTATATTTTCTGCCTCAAAAGGTAAAAGTGATTCTCCTGTAGAAATTTCCCTTGGTTTTTCAATGATAAAAGGGAAAAAAAACGATCAATTAATAAAACCTTTAACTGAAATTGGTGTATTTGAAATTATTCCATATATTTCTAAAAGAAGCATAAGTTCACCTGATAAAAAAAAGATTTCAAATAAAATTGAAAGATGGGCTGAACTTTCAAAAGAGGCTTTAAAACAATGCGAAAGGTCTACCCTTCCAAAAATTAAAGACCTAAAAAGTTTTGATGAAATTATTGAAGCCTCAAAAAATTATGACCTTAAAATAATGTTTCACGAAAGAATAACAATTCCCAGCTCCAAACTTTTGGACAAATATAAAAATCCTAAAAAAATACTTGCAATCACAGGCCCTGAAGGCGGATTTACCGATAATGAAAAAGAAGCTGCTTTAAAAGCAGGATTTGAAACCATAAGCCTTGGCCCAAGAATTTTAAGAGCAGAAACTGCTTCAATTGCTGCTGCGGTTTTACTTCAACATATTTTTGGGGATTTATAAATTGGCTGGTTGTGGGGCTAGTTATTTGACTAGTTTTCAGCTTTTACCCTAGTTTTTAAAGAGCATACTCATTATTTTATAATTTTTTAATAAATACATTGCTGGACTAAGGTTTATGAGTATCTAAAAAGATTAACCCAAAACAAACCACCTAAAATTAACAAATTAAGGCAAAATCTTTTTTACTAGATCTTTTGATTGAATACATTGCTTCATCAGCTTTTTTTATCAACTCTTCAATCTCTTCTCCATTATCTGGATAAATTGAAATTCCAATACTACATCCAATCTTTATTTCATTGCCATTATAGATAAAAGGTGTGGAAATTTTTGAAATTATTGTTTTTGCAATGTTTTTAACAGGATTTAAATTTTCTATTTCATCTATTATTACAAGGAACTCGTCTCCTCCAATACGAGAAACTGTATCAGATTTTCTTACAGAAGAATTAAATCTTAAGGCAACTTCTTTTAAAACAAAATCTCCTGCTTCATGACCAAAGCTGTCATTAACAAGCTTAAACCCGTCAAGATCAATAAACATAAAAGCTGTTTTTTTATTATTCCTCTTGGCTTTTTCATTTGCGATCCTGGCTCTGTCTTTTGCAAGCCTGATTGTTGGAAGCCCTGTAAGGGCATCGTGATTGGCAAGATGTCTTATCATTTCTTCAGCTTTTTTTCTTTGTGATATGTCAACGTGGGTTCCTGTCATTCTCAAAGGTTTCCCGAATTTATCCCATCTAACAACACGGCCTCTGCCTAAAACCCAAACCCAGCCACCGTTTTTATGCTTCATTCTTAATTCAACTTCATAAAAATCAGTTTTACCGGAAAAATGCTCTTTTAATGCTTTTTTTGAAATTTTCAAATCTTTAGGATGACAAAGATTAAGCCAGGTATTTATGCTTACAGGTTCAAGTTCAGACAATAAATAGCCTCCAATTTCTGCCCAGCGGTTATCAAAAACAGCCTCTCCAGTTTGAATATACCAATCCCAAAGTCCTGCATTTGTACCTTTCAATGCAAGAGTAAGCCTTTCTCTTTCTTTTACAAGGGAAGTTTCTGCTTCTATTCTAAGTTTTATATTTACAAGTATTTGTGCAAAAAGATAAAATAGATCAATTTCAATTTCTGTGTATTTAAGATAAGTTCTTACCCAGTCACAACCAACATATCCCAAAATATTATCATTATCTATTAATGGTACTGTGATAAGGGTTTTAATATCCTGGGGGGCTAAAATCTTTTTTAAATTTCCTTCAGGAAGAGCAGAAGCATCCCTTACAAACATGGGATTTCCTTTTAAATGGGCATCAAGCCAGTCATCAAGACCTTCAAGTGGAACATTTTGAAGCTCATCAATCTGAGGAATTATTCCCTTGTTGCACCACTCAAAAAGATTGGATGTGGTCTGGTTTTCAAAATCATAATCAAAAATATAAACTCTGTCTGCTCCAAAAGACTTTCCAATTTCACTCAAGGCTTTGTTAACTGACATTTCAACTTCATCAAGCCTAATATTTATATATTTTGAAGCAATGTCCATTAAAATATGCTGCATTTTAGAATAATAAAGAAGTTTTTCTTCTGCCTTTTTTTGGGCAGAAATATCTGTCATTACACTTAAAAAATATGTTTTACCCTGACTTTCAATTTTTTCAGCTGAAAAAAGTCCTGTTAAAATTTCATTTGATTTTGTCCTGATTTTCATCTCAAAATTGTAAATAGAACCTTTACTTTCCAGCTGTTTTAATACAAATTTTAAAACAGCTTTTTCAACAAAAAGATTCAAATTTTTTGGCCTTTTGCCAATGACCTCTTCTTTTTTATAGCCAAGGGTCTTTAAAAAAGCAGTATTAACGTCCGAAAAAACTCTTTCAGGAAAAATTGTCACAGCCATTAATTCAGGATTGTTTTCAAAAAGCCGGTTAAATTTTTGCAGTGCTTCCTGTTCATTACTAAGATCTTTTGAAATACTGAAAACACACTCTTCTCCATTCCATTTTCCAAGCCAGGACCTTGTTTCTACTGGAAGTTCTGTTTTGTCTTTTTTTTGAAGAGGCAAAGGACATGAACGTCTTTTTTGGGCAAACATATCAGATAAAATTTCTTCAGCTTTTATTCTGTATTTTTCAGGATGAAGATCTAAAAAATGCATTGTATTAAGTTCATCAGGAGTATACCCAAGTTTTTTACTTGCTGAGGGATTGGTGTAAAAAACATTACCCTGATTATTTCCAATAACAACAATGTCATTAATAGTTTCAAAAAAAGTCCTGAAGTTTAATTCCCTTTCTGCAAGCTCTTCTGCTTTTTGTTTATCTAAAGTAATATCAATAAAAACAGTTGAAAAATAACCATCCCCTTGTGAAAAAGCATAAACTTTAAACCATTTTTTAAAAGGCTCTAAATACTCTTCAAAAGTTTTGCTGCCTCCTTTAATTGCAAGTTCCCCATAAAACTTAATCCATTGAAACTTTAAAGTTTTAAGTTCCGGCATAACTTCAATTAGAGTTTTGCCAATAATTGTTTGTTTTGAAAGACCTGTAAGCTTAAAAAAAGCATGATTAGCCTTTATGAATTCATAATCACAAGGGTTGTTTTTTTCATCTAAAATTATTTTATGATAGGCAAAGGCAAATGAAGATTCTTCAATCATTGCTGATAAAAAGCTTTTATTCATATTTGTTCAATTCTTTATTGGTTCATCGTCTTTTTTAGACTTATTGTCATTGATATCATAATCAGAGTAATGTTTTTTTATGCACTCCTGGCAGATCCCATGGCTGAATTTTGCCTCAGAGTGTTTGTGGATATAGCTTTCAATTGAGTTCCAATAACCTTTATCATCTCGAATTTTTTTACAAAAAGAGCAAATGGGAAGAAGGCCGCTTAAAGTTTTTACTTCAGACCATGCTTCCTGAAGCTCCTTAACATATAGATCTCGTTCCTGCTCTGCCTTTTCTCTTTCTCGAATTCTATTTTGTATATATCCCATCCCTGCCCATAGCACCCCAACTCCTATAAACCAAAGGACTCCCAAGCCTTGGGCAGCTTGTGTCCTACCCCTGTATGCGGATTCCAGGTAAGGCTCCATGGGCACAGCCAGGCTTATTCCCCCTAGAACTTCACCAACTTTATATCCTTGATGTCCATGGCATTTTAAACAACCTTCTTCCACAACAAATGCTCGAATAAATCGAAAATAGGGAATATTGTTTATTGTTTCAATAGATGCTTTCTCTGTTTTTCCATTTTCAAAAGATTTCAGAGCCTTGGCTTCCCAAGGATCAGGTATATTTTCTGGATTAAGTGGATTTAAACTCGTGATATAGCCTTGAAGTCCGTATTGTTCCTTGCCCAACTCGTGAACTTGTCGGGTCATATAAGCTGGATTAACAAGAGTGAGTTGTTTCCCTGAAGGAGTTGAGATATCCCGCTCTTGAACATTTAAATATGGATTTGGGGGTGTGTTTTCTGTAATCGGCATATAAACACCTCCATGCATGGTTGCCCAACGGCGGTAAACAGTATCTTTATTAAAACTGACAACTGCTTCCAGGCGAGCCAGGGAAGAAAACGCTTTTTTTATGCTGATGGAGTTAAATATGAACAAGGCTCCAATAATCACCGTCCACAAAGCCACCATGCCCCAAATATAATATTTGAAACTATTTAAGTCATTTATAAAATATTCTGGTACTGCAAAATCAAATTTTTGGTTCATCAAACACCTTCTTTAAAGATTGTAAAACTTTATATATCGTCAACTAAAAGAGATTCAGGTCTGGTTTTGGTACTTGGCTTCATCCAATACTCTACGTACTTCTTTTGTCATTTCTGACATAATAATGGGCTTCATTAAAAATCCCTTAATACCAATATCTTCGCACATTTTTTCACTCACAAGATCACTAAAGCCAGTACAAATGATAATTGGTAGGTCTGACCTTATTGCCAGCATTGCTTTTGCAAGCTGAACGCCCGTTATACCAGGCATATTCATATCTGAAATAACAAGAGCGTTGATAATAAGATTCATGGCAATTTGATGTAGCTGAGTCGGGTCAGCCATAACTAATCCACAATCAGGTTGAAGATAATTTCTAATTTCTATATTTGCTGGAATAGTCGACTGGATTAGTTTAATAACTTCTTCAACAATTTGCTGAACTCTAACCGGGGTTTTTATATATTTATCTTGACGACTGAAAGAAAGGATCTGCTTAACAAGACCTGCCCCTCTTTCCCCTGCCTTTAATATTTTCTGAACATTTTCATAATGAAAACTTTCTGGCGGCAAATCTTCCAAAAGCATTTCAGATATTCCTATAATTAGAAATAGCAGGTTATTGAAATCATGGGCAATGCCCCCGGCCAGGTTACCTATGGATTCCATTTTTTGTGCTTGAATTACACGTTTTTCCATTTTCTTTTTATCAGTCAGATCCCGGACAATACCTTGAACAGTGCCGGTTTCCCTGTCAACAATACTTGAACTGACCTCAACGTCAATTATTGTTCCATTACGTTTGATAAGCTTTGTTTCAAATCTTGAATGGCCTTTTGTTTTTGTTTTTTCAAAAGCTTTTTTTGGTCTTTCCAAATCAAAATGAGGATGCAAATCTTGGAAACTCAATTGGTTAAGTTCCTCTTTTTTATAACCCAACATCTTTTCTATCTTGAAATTAGTGTCAAGAATTTGTCCGTTAAGGTTGAGCACAACTATCCCGTCATTAGATTTGTGAAATAATCTTCGATATTTTATTTCACTTTCTTTAATTTTTGATTCTGCCTCAATTCTTAATGTAACATCATCAAACAATGCCACCACCTCTCCCGAAGGTAGTTTATAAATCCTGTTTTCTCTCCAACCCTCCCGAAAAGCATCTTTATAATAGAATGGGTTCAAGTGAATTGGCTCACCTGATTTCCAAACTTCCTTTAAAGCACTAAACAAACCAGACTTGTCCATCATGGGAAATATTTCCAACAATCTTTTGCCAAGAACGTCTTTTCTTTGAATATTGGATATTTCTTCTGCAGCTGTGTTTAATGCTTTAAAAACAAAGTCTTCACCATTTTCTATTGGTTCATAAACAGCACCACCACTGGACATATGTTCAAACATTTCTGAAAATCGATTCTCGCTTTCCATCAAAGATGTTTCAAAAGATTTACGTTCAGTTATATCTGTCAAGGAAAGTAAAACCTTTTTGCTGTTATTTATTTTTAAAAGACAAGTGGAAATAAGAATATCCATGGTGGTCTCTTGTCCATTTAACAAAAAGGTCATCTGCCCCTCTTCTTCAGTATAGGTCTTTCCAGTTTCAAAAGTTGACACTACATAGTCTCTCAAAGGACAAACTGAACATTTTGGATTTGTACCACATTGGCTACCGTAAAACATATACTGACAATTAAAAACATCTCCGCAAAGACGGCCTGAAAGAGTTTCTTTATCCTTGCCAACAAAAGCAGCACCTTTTTGATTTATCATTTCAACCCTTATATTTTCATCAACAAGGGCAAGAACATTTGGAGCACTATCAAATATTGCCTTTAAATTTTCTGTATATTTTTTAATCTCTTTATTGTTTTTTTTAGTTCCATTGTCTCTTTTGATAAAGTCTCAGTAGCATTTTTTTCGTGTTTTAATGATATATCAAGTCTTTTGAGTAAAAATGCCACGGGGAAAGTGCTGACAATTGTGATTAAAGAAACATTTATAATAAAGATTACCCACTTACCAAAAGGCTCAGCAAATACATTTGCCCATGCCAAATTATTAGCATCAATTGTAAAATAAAGGGCTATAAGGATTAAAATATTTAAAATAACCGCAAAAACAGCACCTCGCAAACCAAAAAGAAAAGCCGCCATCACTGCTGCCATCACCATCCAGGCAGCCCATATATAATGTGGCCCAAGAGCTACAAAAAATGTAATCAGTATTGTGTATAAGAGCAAAAGCCAAATATAAGATAGAATAGGCATTGACTCTTTTTTTAAAAAGAATATAAGACTGATGATAAAATAAATAATTGCATCAAGGATTATTAAAAAATACATTTCTTCTTGAAAAAAAATGCTTCCTGAAAACACAACAACAATTGGAAATACAATCACTACAAACAACATCAATAAGTTTGTCAGCCAAGTCCGGTACTCTTCCAACCCTGCTGGTGTGTTAAATTTTGGTAAATTCCAAATATTTTTATGGCGGGTTTTTGGGGACATTATCGCTCCTTTTGTTTTATTCCATAGTACTGAAGCTATCATAATGATTTAAAGTCCGTTTTTTTTGTCAATCTCATCTTATACTGATTTAGTGTCAAACGCATTAATTATCTATATTCAGCCTATTAAATCAAGATTTTTTGAGAGAAATCCTGGTAAAGGATAAGTCAATGCGTCTGGTCAAGAAAGTTTTTGTATGTCAAAATTTATCAAATGCAATTGTGGCTGCTGAAACCAGTCATTCCAACAATCAAAGCCAGTTAAACCGGCCCTGACAATTCTTAATTCCGGGTAGTTGACTGAGCACCACACTTGATTGTTTAAAAATTTTGATTTATAGCCAATTGTAATTTGAATTATTAAAGAAACAGTTATTTAAAATCAGAAAGGAAAAAAATTGAAAAGATTTATTTGTTTGATTATGAGTTTATCGCTAATTGTAATCATAGGCTGTAACAGCAGTAGCGGAAGCTCTGACTCGAAAGATTCAAGTAACAAGACCCTTACTGGAAACGTTGCAAATGTAGACGGACTTTATTATGGAACAAATGCACCTCAAAAAATTACAACAAATGGTAATTATGAGTATAAAAAAGGTGAAACAATATCCTTTTATATAGGGGATTTTAAAATAGGATCTGTTAAAGGGCAAGAACAAGATGTTTTTCTTAATGATATCTTAAAAGGCAATGATTCTGAGCTTAATAAAAAAGCTTTGGTATTGCTCGCTTTGTTGAATAATAATGATTTTGGCAACTCTGATTACATTTTTCTTGACTCAGAAATTCAAGAAAAACTTAAAAATGGCAATCTTTCTTCTTTAGTTGAAAGGGTCAATAGTTCAGGTGGTGATTTGAATAAAATCGCTGAAAATCTTAAAGGTCTTTTAGAAGAAGAAATTGAAAATATACCAGTTTGTAATTGTGATTTTCAAACAAAAGATAATATCCCTGTAATTATTAAAGATATCATTGAAGAAAAAGAAGAAGATAAAAACGAACCAGTTGAAGAAAAAGAAGAAGATAAAAACGAACCAGTTGAAGAAGAAGAAGAAAACAAAAACGAACCAGTTGAAGAAGATAAAGATCAACCAGTTATAAACTTAGGAAAATATAAGTATGATTTTCTAAAGTTTTTCCACAAAGATGGTTACAGGCTTAAATCTTATACCGTTACTGAAGAAGAAAAGGAATATACAAAAAAATTTACGTATATAGAAGATTGTGTAAAGGAAACATTAACGTCTTTTTCAGAAAAAACAGATGTTATTCGTGAGTTATACATAAACTTTGAAGAAAAACCTTCTTATGTAGTTTCTGAAGCTTTTAATTTCGACGGTAATAACATTTTTTATCAAAACAAATTTAATTACAATAAGGAAGATTTAAGAATTGTAACACTTATAGGAAAAAAAGAAGGAGGATTTTATACCCCTTCTTCGCAACTTTTTCTGTATATTATAAACAGTACCAATATTGAAGTTTTTTATGATAATTCTTATCTTGCCACTGATTCTGGATATAATCCTGTAAATTCTTATTTTGCAAAAACAATTGATTATGATGATAATAAAATATTGTCAGCAGAAATTACTTTACCATTGGATCTTAAAATAAATTCAGCTTCTATTACAACAGTGAATTTAGAATATAAGTATTCAGATTCAGGTAAAATAACAGAAATAAACAACAATAAAGGTAAATACACCTTAACTTATGATTCAAGCAATCCAGGAAACATTAAAACCATAGAAATAAAAGGTATAGCCAACAAGGATATTACTATAGCTTTTGAATGGGAAAAAGGAGTAGGAGGAATAGAAAATCCATTTTTCTATGGCATAAGGTTTATTGACGAAATTAATCCATTGCTGTTGTTTTAAAATAACCATAAAAAACATTAACAATAATAAAAGGGGGAAGCATTTTGCTTTCCCTTTTTTTATAGATTTAAACCAACAAAACAAATATTGGAAAATCAATTTCAAAAAAAGCCATAACTAGTTTAATTTTTAATTCTGAAAGATGTTTTTTGACTTCATCATAAAGAAAGTATTTGAATTTAAAAACTCTAAAATATGGACAAATTGAAGAATAAAAAGAAAATTTACCCTAAATATAAATCAAAAAATTTTTAACAGGTTTTTAAAAAGAGGCTAGGATTTGCACAGACAAAGAATACCAAAAAACAAGGCTTTCAAGATAAATCCCGAAAGCCTTATGTTTTGTGGTGCCCAGGGACGGAATCGAACCGCCGACACGGGGATTTTCAGTCCCCTGCTCTACCGTCTGAGCTACCTGGGCTCGCTGTGAGCGATGAAAGAGTTTTTAGGTTATTTATGCTTTTGTGTCAATAGATTTTTAGCTTTTTACAAATAATTTTTTTTATATTTTTAAAAGTCATTTGAATTCAAACGGTTAAAAGTTTTCTTTTTTTAACTTATTTTTGAATTTAGACTTTTTTTAAATTTATCTTGCTGACCATTAACCATAAATAATTATTTAAGATCAAAACAAACTGAATCCGCATAATCCCAGTTAAGAAGATTTTTAGTTATATCTTTCATATAATCTGATTTTTTATTTTGATAATCAAGATAATAAGAATGTTCCCAAACATCTATTGTAAAAATTGGAACAAACCCCTGGGTAAGAGGATTATCAGCATTTGAGGTTGTCATTATTTCAAGTTTGTCCTTGTTTTTTACAAGCCATACCCAACCACTTGCAAAATGAGAGCTTCCAGCAAAAATAAATTCTTTTTTAAAGTTTTCATAACTACCAAAAGACTTGTTTATCATTTCAATCATTTGCTTGGATGGAGTTGTTGGCTTAGGAGAAAGGGAATTAAAATAAATCTCATGGTTTAATGCCTGCCCAAGATTATTGTATAAAGAAAAATATTTTTCTTTATTTTTTGTTTTCTTTAAAATTACAGCCACTGATTTCCCATTAAACCCAAACTTATCAATCAGCATATTTGATTTTTCAACATAGTTTTTATAATGAACTCCGTGGTGAAGCTTGATAGTTTTTGCTGAAATATAGGGTTCAAAAGCATTTGTACTATAATTTAATTTTGAGTGGACAATAGTTTTTTCTTTTTTTTCTGAGGAACAAGCCATGAGAAAAAACAAAACAAACAAAATTGATGAAATTAATCTGATTTTATTTTTCATTGTTATCCTCCTATTAGTTATCCTTTTATTATCAGTATTTTGAATAAACAGGTTAAAGTTTAAACTGAAATTATTCAATAATTTTAACTGTTTTTATTTTCACATCTTCAAGAGGGCGATCATTGGAGCCAGTTTTAACTTTTTCAAGTTTTTCAACTATATCCAGCCCTTTTACAACCTCACCAAATACTGTGTACTGAGCATCAAGCATTGGAGCTCCTCCAATGGTAGTATAAATATGTTTTTGTTCTTCAGTGAATTTTGTATTAAGCCTTTGTTCATACATTTCAAGTTCGTCGCTTTTAAATACCTTTCCAGTAACTATAAAAAACTGGGAACCTGAAGATCTTCTCATGGGATTGACATTATCCCCTGTTCTTGCAGCAGAAATAGCTCCTTTTTTATGGTAGTATTCAGGAATTATTTCAGCCGGAACATTATAACCAGGACCTCCAGAACCAAGGGCTTTTTCTTTAGGTGCATTTTTTGACTGGGGATCTCCGCCCTGAATCATAAAGCCTTTAATTATTCTATGAAAAAGAAGGTCATCATAAAACCCTAGATTCACAAGATTTAAAAAATTTTCTTTATGTTCTTTTGTTTTATCATACAAAACAATTTCAATTTCTCCCATATCAGTATCTAAGAGAATTTTTGTGTTTTTTTCAGCTGAAACATTGTCTGCTGAAAAAAGGCTGATTCCTGCAATAAACAAAACAAACAAAACCAATGACTTCATAAATAACTTTTCCTTTTCTTTTAAATGTAAGATCTACAAAAAAAATTTGCAGTTTAGTAAATAAAAAATGCAATTGTTAACTTGATTATTTATTGAAAAACAAAATCTTTTATATGATTAACCACTTCATCAGGCTTTTCCATTGGAATAAGATGACCTGAATTTTTTATTACAATGGCTTGGGAATTTTTACATTGTTTTATAAATCTTTTTTGCTCTGGCATAAACATTACATCTGAGAATTCAGCCCTTAAAAGCAAAGTTTTTGTTTTGAGTTTCCTTGGCCAGAACCAAGAATATAATGGATAATTTTCAAAAACCCTTGCCTCAGCTTCTGGAGGGCAAACAAGCTCTACCCCGCCTTTTTCTGATTCTTTAAGGCCATAGGTTATATATGATCTTAAAAATTCTTCCTTAAAATTTTTAAATAAAGCCTTTCCTTTAAAATAATCATAGGCATCTTGTCTTGATTCCCAATGATTTCTTCTTCCCCTTGCCCTTTTTGCAAGAATAAATGCGTTTTTTTGTCCTATAATTCTTATAAAAGCCATATAGGCGATATATCTATAAGGAAGCATAACTGGATCAATTAAAATAATTTTTTTAAACAAATCCGGTCTTCTTGCAGCTGCAAACATGGTTGCAACAGCTCCTATGCTGTGCCCTACTCCAACTATGGGAAGCTTTACTCTTTTTTCAATAAAATCTATTAAATCAGTTGCCGAACTCTGCCAGGAGGTGCTTCCTGTTGTTTGTGAATCCTGGCCTCTTTGACCCATTCCAATTACTCTGAAATCATTGGTAAGTCTTTCCATGAAAGGGAGATAAACACTGACTGGAAAACCATTTGCATGATAAAAATGAAGAGGTGTTTTTTTACCTCCACTGTCAAGAAAACTTAAATTTAAACCATCAATCCCATGGGAGTCACAATCAAATTTAAAATCATTATCCATACAAAACCTCATAATTTAAATTAAACAAATTTTTCAATTTCTTTTAAAAGATAATAAACAGCTGTTGCTGAAAAAAGTTTTTTATTTAAAAGCCTGTCTTTCATATCTCTTTCAAATCTAAAGGCTTTAGTTCCCTTTGATGTAGATATTCCTATAAAAACAGTACCTATAGGTTTGTCTTTAACCCCGCCTGTTGGTCCGGCAATTCCTGTTGTTGAAATACCAAAATCAGATTTACCTTTAATTCTTGCACCTAGAGCAAGTTCCATGGCACATTCTTTTGAAACTGCTCCAAATTTTTCTATGGTTTTTGTTTTTACATTTAAAAGTTCTACTTTTGATTCATTTGAATAGGTGATAGCCGACATTTTAAAAAAAGCAGAACTTCCTGAAATATCAGTAAAGCTGTTTCCAATTAAACCGCCTGTACAGCTTTCTGCAACTGAAAGAGAAAGCTTGTTTTCAATTAATAACTTAGCTGTTTTTTCATAAAGGGTTTTACCACTTCCTGAAACAATTTTACCCTCAAGATTTTTTGCTATAAAATCTTTGGCTTTTCTTATTTTAAGTTCAAGTTTTGACAAGTCCTTTCCTCTTCCGTAGAGCTTTACAAAAATATGGGGGAAAACTGCCTGAATACCTAATTCAACAATTGAACCCGAGGGATTAAAAGGAAAATAATTTTCAAACTCTGACAAAAGAAAACCGGTTTTTGATTCAGGAAGCCCAAAAACAGTAAATGTTTCTGAAATATAAAAATCTTGGGTTTTTATTTTTTCATCTATAAAAAACTCAAACATTCTTTCCATTTCATAAGGCACTCCTGGTAAACAATAAAACTCTGCTTTTCCTAATTTAAAATAAACTCCGGGGGCTGTTCCAAATTTATTTTCTATAAAACCAGCATCTTCCGGGATCATGGCCTGAACCATATTTTCTTCAGGCATTTTAAAGCTTCTTTTTAAAAAATAGCTTTCTATTGACTGCAAAGCTTTTTTATTTAAACTAAGGGGAGAATCAAGGGCTTTTGAAACTGCAAACCTTGTTTTATCATCTATTGTAGGACCAAGGCCCCCTGTTATAATAACCAGCTCGGCTCTTTTGGAAGCATCCAGAATAAGATTATAAAGATCTGTTTCATTGTCTCCACAACAATGATGAAAAATTACATCAACTCCTTTTTTGGTAAGTTTTGATGTAATCAGATTTGTGTTTGTATCATCAAGATCACCTGTTAAAATTTCTTTTCCTGTGGCTATAATTTCTGCTTTCATTGTTACCGCCGTTTTATTGATTGATATTTTGCTCTGATAAATTTAAATCAATGGGTAATAATAAAGGTTATTTGTTTCAAAACAAGCTATTTTTAAATCTTCAACAGATTTAATAAAATCGTTTTTTTAAATTTAAACAATGATGATATTTTCTAAGGATTTTAAATAATGGAAAATTTTATAATAACAATGACATATCTTTTTTCAGGAATGGCAATTAAAAAAATCCCTGATTTTCCTGTGGATACGGGAAAAGTTTTAAATCTTTTTGTAATTTATTTTGCCCTTCCCGCCCTTATTTTTATGAAAATCCCTGAACTTGAATTTGATGAAAATCTTTTTATAACAGCTCTGATTCCCTGGCTTTGCCTTGTTTTTTCTGTTGCCGTTATTTTAATATTTTCAAAAGCTTTTAATTGGGAAAAGGCTTCAACAGGATGCCTTCTTTTGCTTGTTCCGCTTGGGAACACTGCTTTTTTAGGGCTTCCCATGGTAAATGCATTTTATGGCGAAAAAGGGGTCCCTTTTGCTCTTTTGTATGATCAAACAGGAACTTTTCTTGCCTTTACAACCTATGGCTCATTTATTCTTGCAGTTTACGGAAAAAAAACTGCCAAGCCAACATTTACAAATATTTTAAAAAAAATATTCCTATTCCCGCCTTTTATAGCCCTTATCATAGCTTTTGCTTTTAAAAATCAGCCATACCCCCAGACCTTTACAATAATTATAAACTCACTTGCCCAGACCCTTGTCCCCCTTGTAATGGTAGCTGTTGGGTTTCAGCTTTCATTAAGACTTGGACATAACTTAAAATCAAAGCTTATTTTCGGGCTTTTATTAAAGCTTTTATTTATGCCTTTGTTTGCTCTTTTTATATGCAAATTAATAGGATTTAATTCCTTTGCTTCCAAAATCTCAGTTTTTCAGGCAGGAATGCCTTCAATGGTTACAGCCGCTGCCATGGCTATAATGGCAGATATTGAACCTGAGCTTGCAGCAGCTCTTGTTGGCACAGGAATTATCATAAGTTTTGCAACCCTGCCTTTGGTTTTTAATCTTATTAATTTGCTTTAATCAAAATTATGTAAATTTATTAAAAATATCAGGTGAGATAAACATCATACCTGACAAGTCTTGATTGGATTTGATGGGAAGGTTTTATTTTTTCTGAAATAAAAGCTGAGTTTACAGGTCGTTTTACAACTATTTTTAAATTTTTATTGCTATAAATTTTTTCAAACAAAATTGATGAATCTTCATCTTTTCCAATAATTTTTCTTAATACTTCAAGTTCTTTTTTAGGTTTTGCCTTTTTTTTACTTTCAAGAGGATACATAGGATCAAGATAAATCACATCTGGTTTTTCTTTTATTTTGTTTTTTTCAAGTTCATTAAATATGTTCATTGAATCTGAATTTACAAATAAAAGGTCGTTTGTTTTTTTATTAAGGGAAAAGTAATTTTCAAGGCCTTTTTCAAGAAGATAAAACAAAAACATATTTCTTTCAAAACCAACCACCTTTGCACCAAGGCAGTAAAGAAAAAAAGAGTCTGTTCCAAGGCCTGCAGTTGAATCAACAATAAAAGGTTTTTTTTCCATTCTGCCCTTAAGGCCTACAGCTCTTGCCAGGGGACTTCTAACAGTTGAGGTTTTAATTCTATAATTTATTTTTTCGCTGTTAAAATTAACTGAAATACCTTTTGATCTCATATTTGAAAATCTTATTTCAAAAACTTTTCTATCTACAAAAAAATAAAACTCTCCTTTGTCCTCAATTTTTAAAAACTCTTCCATTGATACACAGGAAGATGAAGTATTTAAGGCAATTTCTTCAGCTTTTTTATACAAACTTTTATTTTGATAAACTATAAATTTTATTTTTTCCATTTGTAATAATTAAAAAAATGGTGGGTTGGTCCGCACCCATGACCAAGTGGAATTGAGTTTTTAATGGCTCCTGTAACATATTCTTTGGCATTTTTTAAACTTACAAGAAGTTCTTTTCCTTTTGCCAGATTGGCTGCAATTGCTGAAGAAAGAGTACATCCAGTTCCATGGGTGTTGTTTGTTATAATTTTTTTGGAATCAAAGTAATGAAAACTTTTTCCATCATATAAGATATCTATACAATCTTCCCCTGTTAAATGCCCTCCTGTAACAAAAACATTTTTTGGACCAAGTTCAAAAATTGATTTTGCGGCATTTTCCATATCTTTTAAAGTTTGAACTTCAAATCCTGCAATTTTTGAGGCTTCGTGGATATTTGGAGTAACAATAAAAGAAAGGGGAAAAAGCTCTTTTATCATTTTATCTATGGCATCTTCAGCAATCAAAAGAAAACCAGATTTTGATATCATCACAGGATCAAGAACAAGAAAATCATTGTTTTTATTAAAAAGTCCTTGTTTTACTGATTCAATAACCTCAATACTTGAAAGCATTCCAATTTTTACTGAATCAATTTTAATATCTTCAAATAAAACCTCTATCTGCCCTTTTACAATTTCAGGATCAATGTTTTGAACATTTTGAACCCCTTTTGTATTTTGAACAGTAACAGCAGTGATCACACTCATTCCAAAAACCATATTTGCCTGGAAAGTTTTTAAATCAGCCTGAATCCCGGCACCCCCAGAAGAGTCTGAACCAGCAATAGTAAGGGCTGTTTTTAAAGGCAGAGTTGGTGACATTAAATATTTTTCCTTTCAAATCTTTTTATATATTTATTTCTTATTTGTTTAATTTCATCAGAACTTTTATTTTTTGTAATAATTTTTATAAAATTTTCAAGAACTTTAAAATTGGCTGAATTATTAGAATTAATAAGATAATCAGCATAGGCTTGGTACCCGTTTTTTTCTAAAAGATTAATATATATTTTATTCTTTTTTAAATTGTCCATCAAAGTTTTTATCCTCTATAAATAAAACAATTTCATCATCTTTTACCATATGAAATTCATTTCTTATTACATGCTCAATATAGTTTTTATCATTTTGAAGTCTTACTATTTTTCTTGATAAATCTTCATTTTCATTTTCAATTTCTAAACTTTCATTTACAAGTGAAGTTTTTTTTGCTTCAAGTTCTTTTACCTTTAAATACCCTTGATCATTGAAAATAATAAAACAAAAATAAATAAACGAGATTATAAGAAAAATAATGGAAAAAGTTTTGAAGTTCATTTTTTTCTACCAACCAAGTACTTTAATGTTTGAATTTCAGGAAATTTTACAAAATATGAAAATAAAAAATAAACCAAAGTTCCTGATATAATTCCTGATACAATCCTAAGTAAAAGAATTGTAGTTGAATGTTTTAAAAACTTTACAAAATAAAAATCTATCGAGTAAACAACCAATCCCATAATTGCCGATCCAAGAATAATAAAAAAAACTCTTTTTAAAAACAACTTTAAATTAAGCTTTTCTATTTTTGTCTTGATTTTAATAAATAAAATAAAAAAATTGGCAATACTTCCCAGGGATAAAGCAAGAGCTAAGCCTGCAAAAGACAGAAAATTCATTAAAACAACTGCTGCTATAATATTAATTGAAAAAGATATTATCCCAGCTCTTACAGGGGTTTTTGCATCTTTAAATGAATAAAAAAACGAAATAAGTATTCTTAAGCTTGATGCTGCAAATAAGCTTGGAAGATAACATAAAAGTGCATAGTAAGTATAAATTGTCATCTGCCCGGTAAACTCACCTCTTTCAAACAAAAGCTGTATAATGGGAATACCAAGAACTGCAAGACCAACACTTGCAGGAATGGTAATAAACATTATAAACAAAAGCCCTTCAGAAAGTGTGGTGGAAAGTTCGCCAAGTTTTTTTTCTTCAACCTGCCTGGACATTAAAGGAAGAATTACTATTCCTGCTGTAATTCCAAAAATACCAAGGGGAAACTGAACTAATCTGTCTGAATAATAAAGATAGGAAACACTGCCCGGCTGAAGAAAAGAAGCAAGAATTGTATTTATTAATATACTTATCTGGTAAACTGCGGCCCCAAAAACTGTAGGGCCCATGAGTTTTGTAACTTTTTTTATTTCAGGATGCCATAGCTTTATTCCTTTAAAAGGATTTACCCCTTTTTTAAATAAAAATGGAAATTGGACTAAAAGCTGGATCAATCCTCCTGCAAGCACGCCCCAGGCAAGAGCAAATACAGGTTCTGTAAAGTAAGAGCCAAATAATAATACAGATGAAATCATTGAAATATTTAAAAACACCGGTGCTATGGCAGGGGCAAAAAAATGTTCAAAACTATTTAAAATTCCCATACAAAGAGCTACAAGACAAATAAACAAAAGATAAAAAAACATTATCTGGGTTAAAACTATTGAAAGCTCGGCCTTTCCGGGAATTTCAAAAAAACCAGGAGCAGTAAGTTTAATAATTATAGGGGAAGCCGCAGCTCCTAAGATGCAAAAAAAAAATAAAAATACAGAAAAAAATCTAAATGAGGACTCAGCAAAAAAAACTGCTTGGTTTTTGCCTTTTTTATTTAAAATTGATGTAAACACAGGAACATAAGCTGGAGTAAGTGAACCTTCGGCAAGCAATCTTCTAAAAAGATTGGGAATTCTGAATGCAACAAAAAAAGCATCTGCTGCAGTGCCTGCACCAAAAAAAGAAGCTATTACCATATCTCTTACAAAGCCAAGAATTCGACTTAAAAGGGTTGAAAGGCTTACCACCCCTGCTGAAGCAAATGTTTTTTTTACCCGGGACATTTTATATTTTCATACCCAAATTAAAGGATTGTTCAGGACAAAACCAATTTTTTAAAATCATTAATTTCAATATAACTTTTAAAAAAAATTGACAAGTTTTTAAAAAAAAGATAATTAGTTTCATTTGTAAACAATTTAAAAAAATAACTTGAAAAAATATTTGAATTTCAAAAGGAGAGCTAGAAATTGGCAAATCATAAGTCAGCTATAAAAAGAGCTAAGCAGAGTGAAAAAAGTAATTTAAGAAACAAGGCTGTTAAAACAAGAGTTAAAACAATCACCAAAAAAACCATTGCCGCAGCCGAAGCAAAAGACGATACAGTAAAAAACTTTCTTAGTGAAGCAACCTCTATTATTTCAAAAGCTGCTCAAAAAGGTGCAATCCACAAAAATACAGCTTCACGTAAAATATCCAGGCTTTATAAATTTGTTGAAAAAACCATTAATGCTTAAATCAACAAATTAAATCAGCTTTGGTTAATAAAATTCAAGGCATATCTATTAATATATAAAACTGATATGCCTTTATTTTTTTAGGTCAGTTTTTTAATTCAGATGAAATTAAAATATTTGTGAAAATATCAATTTAATTTTAATATTGATATTTAAAAGTCAGAAGTAAGTTCCATAACTACTCTTCTTGATACCTTTAGACAAAGCTCCCTCATATCTTCATAGGGCACTCCAAAGCTGAATGATTCATCAGAATTTGTTTCAAAAACATAGTTTTCACTAAAGTTGTTCCTTCTAAAAAGTACCTTCCCTTTTAAATTTACAAACCTAAGATTTAAAACTATGCTAAGTCTCCTTTCATAAGAGCCGCCCGATGATTTTTTAACAGGATTTGAAATAGACATTTTTAAAATTTCACCTTTAAGAATCCCTTTTGCCTCTTTACCTGTTGCAAAAATATTATACTTGGAAAACTCCTGGATAAATTCATCTCTCATACAGCTGTCAATTCCTGAAAATCCGGTTTGATTTTCAAATATATCAACATCAGCTTTTTTAATACCCAAAGGAAGGGAACCACTGCCTGAGAAATGATATCCGCAGGAGATAAAAACAAATAATATAACTAGAAAAACTAAGTTTTTTTTCATAAAATATCTAAGGCCTTTAAATTTTAAGCCGGTAACCAAACCGGCTTAAAAAATTAAACAACAATGCTTAAGAGTTTGTTTTTTATATAAATAACTTTTTTAAGAGATTTACCCTCTGTATGCCTTTTAACTCCAGGATCTTCAAAAGCAAGCTTTTTAACTTCTTCTTCATCAGTATCAGGAGAAACATTTAGCTTTGCCCTTAATTTTCCGTTTATCTGAACAACAACAAGAACTTCATCAAGAACAAGAGATTTTTTATCAACTTCTGGCCAAAGCTCTTCTGTAAGAATTGAATCATGACCTGTTAATGTCCAAAGCTCCTGACAAAAATGGGGAACCATTGGTGAAAGAATAAGAAGAACAGACTCCAGTGAGTGGACTAAAACTTCTGGATTTAATTCATCTTTTTTATCAATAGAAGAATAAATAAGGTTAACAAGCTCCATAACCACAGCAATTGAGGTGTTGAAATGGAACCTGTCAATATCAGCCCCTGCTTTTTCTATTGTTTCATTTGTTTTTCTATAAATATCCCTTGAAACTCCTGAAAGGCTGTTAAAATCTCCTTTAAAGGAAGAATACCCCTTAATTTCATTAAGAAGTTCTATAATAAGCCGCCAAACTCTATTTAAAAATCTATTTGCACCTTCAACTCCTTCTTCTGTCCATTCAAGATCTCTTTCAGGAGGAGCTGCAAATAATGAAAAAAGTCTTGTTGTATCAGCACCATAATTTTCAATTAAAGAATTTGGATCAACAACATTTTTTTTGGATTTGGACATTTTCTCCTTGCGCCCAACTTCAACATCAGATCCGCACAAGGTACATTTAAGACCTCCTTTTTCTGATTTCACCGCATTTTCAGGATAAATATAACCATCAATGGGACATCTCATTATTTCTTTACAAACCATTCCTTGGGTAAGAAGATTTTTAAAAGGCTCCCTTGATGAAACAAGACCTAGATCATTTAATACCCTTGTAAAATATCTTGAATATAAAAGGTGCATTACAGCATGCTCTACACCTCCAATATATTGATCAACAGGCATCCAATAATCAGCAGCTTCCTTTGAAAACATAGCTTTTTCATAGTCAGGAGAACAATACCTTAAAAAATACCAGGAAGATTCAACAAAAGTATCCATGGTATCTGTATCTCTTTTGGCATTGATTCCGCATTTTGGGCACTTAACTTTATAAAATGATTCAAGAAAAGGAAGGGGAGAATTTCCGTTTTCCAAAATATTTACATCTTCTGGTAGTTCTACAGGAAGCTCTTCTTCATTTACAGGCACTATCCCGCATTTTTCGCAATGAATCATTGGGATTGGTGTTCCCCAATATCTTTGTCTGGAAATCCCCCAATCTCTTAATCTATATGTTACCGCAGTTTCTGCCTTATTTTCTTTTCCAAGTTTTTCAACAATTAAATTTTTGGCTTCTTCATTGTCTTTTCCATTAAACTCATCTGAGTTTTTCAAAATACCAGGAAGAGAATATGCTTTTTCTAGGTTTTCTAAAGTTAAGTCTTCATTTTTGGGAGTTATTACAGGAATAATTTCAAGGTTATATTTTTTTGCAAAATCAAAGTCCCTTTGATCATGGGCAGGAACTGACATCACAGCACCTGTCCCGTATTCCATAAGAGCAAAATTGGCCGTATAAACAGGAATTTTTCTGTTATTTATAGGATTTATACAATAAACTCCTGTAAAAACTCCTTCTTTTTCTGCTGTTTCAATTGCTTTAGCAGTTCTTTCCTGTCGGGCAACCTTTGACTTAAACTTGTTTATTTCATCAAGTTTTCCTGAAAAAGAAGCAAACTTTTCCACAAGGGGATGCTCAGGAGCAAGGCACATGAATGTACATCCAAACAAAGTATCAGGTCTTGTTGTAAAAACCTTTATATTTTCATCAATGCCCTCAACTTCAAAATCTATATAAGCACCTTCACTTTTTCCAATCCAATTTTTTTGCATTGTTGTTACTTTTTCAGGCCAGCCAGTAAGCTTGTCACAATAACTTAAAAGCTCTTCAGAATAATCAGTGATTTTAAAAAACCATTGGTTAAGCTTTTTCTCCTGGACTTCGCTACTGCACCTCCAGCATTCACCATCTTCAACCTGTTCGTTTGCAAGCACTGTTTGACACTGTTCACACCAGTTGACACTCGCCATTTTCCTGTATGCCAGGCCTTTTTTATACATTTGAATAAAAAGCCATTGCTCCCATCGATAATATTCAGGAGCACAGGTTGTGACTTCCCTTGACCAGTCATAACTGAACCCAAGTCTTTTGAGCTGGTTTTTCATATTTTCTATATTTGCATATGTCCATTTTGCAGGATGGGTATTATTATCTCTTGCGGCATTTTCTGCAGGCATTCCAAAAGCGTCCCAACCCATAGGGTGAATTACATTGAAGCCTTTCATTTTTTTGTATCTTGCAGTAAGATCTCCTATTGTATAGTTTCTTACATGGCCCATATGGAGATTACCTGAAGGATATGGAAACATTTCAAGAAGGTAAAATTTTTCTTTGGCTTTATCTTCATAAACTTTAAAACAATTGTTTTCTTCCCAGTATTTTTGCCATTTTTTTTCTATATAATCAGGATTATAGTCTTGTCCCATATATTTTTTCCCTCCAGAAATTTAGTTTAAAATTTTTTATACTCATGCCATATCAAAAGTTAAATGGCAAGAATACATTATCTTTGATAAAATGACCCGAAAATTTAAATCTTAAGGGAAGCGTTTTGTTTATATAAAATTTCTGATACTTTTAAAAAGGGTAGGAAAAAGTTTTTATGTTTTGTATAAAGTGTAAAATCTTATTTTTATAATTCAGGACAAAAAATAAGTTCAACCATTTAACTTTGGCGGCTTTATTATGAAAACTAAAATTATTATTTCAATAGCTCTAGCATCAGCTATTGCCATTGCTGGTCTGATAATTTTCAATCAAACAAAGAAACCAACACCCCAGGAAATTTATGAAAAAGATACGAAAAAAGAAATTAAAGTTCCCACTAAGGCAATGATCTCAATTAAAAACTCTGATGATTTAAAGCTGATGAAAAAAAGAAAAGAAGAATACGGGGTGGAAAAAGGTCTTGACATGGTTTTAAAGTCTGATGAAAAAACTAAGATTAACGGACAGGTAATTGATTTAAAGTCAATTGAAGAACAAGATAAGGTTCTCAGAGGAGACTTTGTTTCAACAGATCTTAAAATAAATGAAAAAATAACCCCCAAAGACTATGGACTTTATCTGGTTAAAAAAGGCGACAATCTTTGGACTATTCATTTCCGATTACTAAAAGAACTTTTTGCAAAAAAAGGAGTAACTTTAAGTGATGGAGCTGATCAACCTCTAAATGGAGGATACAGCTCAGGAGTTGGAAAAATACTGAAGTTTTCTGAAGAAACAGTAAGTGTTTACTCACTTGAAACAGGAAAACTAACCAAAGATATCAATATTCTTGAGCCTGAAGGAAAAGTTGTAATATATAAAATGACTGAAATAATAGAACTTTTAGACGATATTTCTATGGCTAATATCAAAAATGTTGTTTTTGACGGAAAAAATCTCTGGATAGACAGTGTAAATTCACAAGACAATTGACGCTTGGGTATTTTTCATTTATACACACTATATTTTATTTTAATTAAACTTAAATTTTATTCTTAAGGAGGGATATTTTGATTTCTGAAGCTTACGCAATGGGTGAAAGTGGTGTCTCAGGTGCACAGGGTGGTTTTGGAGCCTTTGTACCATTAATTATAATGTTTGTTATTTTTTATTTTCTTCTTATCAGACCTCAGCAGAAAAAAGCCAAAGAACATAGAGAAATGATTGGCAGCCTTAAAAAAGGAGACAGGGTGATAACAAGCGGAGGAATTTATGGAACAATTTCTTCACTAGACGAAATAAATGTTACACTTGAGGTTGCAGAACAAGTAAAAATAAAACTTGTAAGAGGCAACATCGTTTCTGTACTAAACAAGGAAAATGCGTAAAACGCCAAACTGAGAGGATATCATCTTGAGACCCATTCCCTGGAGAGCAATTATAGTCTTTTCTGTAATAATAATATCAGCTGTACTTGTAATTCCTACTTTCAATCCTGATATCTGGCCCTATAAGCAGATAAATCTTGGACTTGATCTTCAGGGAGGTATGCATTTGGTAATGCAGGTTGATACTGACAAAGCTGTTGAAAACAGGACTGAAAGACTTGTTTCCAGCATAAGAGAAGAACTCAAAGATAAAAAAATAAGGTATAGAGCTGTTACAAAATCAGGAATATCTAAAATTGATATTACAATTGAAGATAACGAACAATCAGATAAACTTTCTGAACTTTTAAAGAAAAACTTTCAAGAACTTTCAATTGAAAAAACTTCTTCAGGGAGTAACTTAGTCAAGTTTGTCCTCAGGATGAATGAAAATGAAATAAAAGATATTAAAAAGCTCTCGGTTGCTCAGGCCCTTGAAACAATAAGGGGAAGGATTGACGAATTCGGTGTATCAGAACCAGATATAAGAAGACAAGGCGAAAACAGAATTCTTATTCAGCTTCCTGGAATTGATGACCCCCAAAGAGCTAAAAATCTCATTGGTAAAACAGCTCAGCTGGAATTTAAAATTGTTGACGAAAAAGCTGAGCTTAACAATCTTCCTATAACAAGCGAAATTGCCTATCAGATTTCTGATATAGACAATTCCAAAATGCCGTTTATTCTTAAAAAAAGAACCCTTCTTACAGGTGAATACCTTACAGATGCAAGGGTAAATTTTGATTCTCAGTTTAACGATCCTTACGTTTCAATTGAATTTAATACCAAGGGAGCAAGAATCTTTGATCAGATCACTTCTGAAAATATTCATAAAAGACTTGCCATTGTTCTTGACGGAAAGGTTTACTCAGCTCCTGTAATTCAAGACAGAATCTCTGGAGGTCGTGCTCAAATAACTGGAAGTTTTTCAACTGAAGAAGCTCGTGATCTTGCAATTGTACTTCGTGCAGGTGCCCTTCCCGCTCCTGTTAATATTGTTGAGGAAAGAACTGTAGGCCCCACTCTTGGAGCAGATTCGATCAACAAAGGACTTATCTCCATGATAGTTGGCGGTTCTTTGGTTATTTTCTTTATTGGATTTTATTATAAAGGAGCAGGACTGATTGCTGATTTTGCCCTTATAATAAACATTCTTCTCATCGGAGCAGGACTTACTGCCTTTCAAGCAACCCTTACTTTGCCCGGAATTGCGGGTATGATTTTAACCATAGGAATGGCAGTGGACGCTAATGTATTGATTTTTGAAAGAATAAGAGAGGAACTCCGACGTGGTGTATCAAATTATGCAGCGATTTCCAATGGTTTTGACAGAGCAGCCATTACTATAATGGATGCAAACGTAACCACTCTTATTGCTGCTGTTGTTTTGTTCCAGTTTGGTACTGGCCCTGTAAAAGGCTTTGCAGTTACTTTAACTCTTGGTATTCTTTCAAGTCTTTTTACAGCACTTTTTGTTTCAAGGGTAATATTTGATTATATTTACTCTGGAAAAGGGACTAAAAAACTTTCTATCTAAGGGGAATATTTTCGTATGGAACTCATTAAACCCGGAACTAATATAAATTTTATCGGTCAAAGAAAAATAGTATTCTTTTTATCATTTTGCCTATTAATTGGAAGTGTTCTCACTCTTATTATTAATAAAGGTCCCAAGTATGGAGTAGATTTTGCCGGTGGAACTCAATTTATAGTAGAATATAAATCACCTGTTTCCACTGCGGAAGTAAGAAAAACACTTATTGATTCAGGACTGGAATCACCAGTGATTCAAAAATTTGGTGATGATAACCAAAATCAGTTCCAAATAAGACTTCTTGATTCTGAACAAATTGAAACTTCTTTTATAAAAAACTTTTCTTCATATATTTCTGTGGAAAATAATAAAGCAGAAGTATTAAGTGTTGACATGGTTGGTCCTCAAGTAAGTCATGAGCTTCGTTCAAAGGCCCTTCTTGCAATTTTTTACTCCCTTTTATTCATTACCATTTATATTTCTGGTAGATTTGAAATGAAATGGGGAGAAAGTGCTGTAATTGCAGGAAGTTTAATGGGTACAGTATACTTTCTTTCATTATTTAATATAAGCATTGCCTACCTTATTCTTTTTGCACTTATAGCAAGCCTTATTATTTTCTGGTACAGGGATCTTAGGTTTGCAATGGGGGCAATTTGTGCTCTTATCCACGATATTATAATTACTGTAGGTCTTTTTTCTCTTTTAGATATTGAATTCAACCTTCCAATTATTGCTGCTTTACTTACCATAATTGGATATTCACTAAATGACACTATCATTATTTTTGACAGAATAAGGGAAAATCTCAAATCAGAAAAAGAAAAATTAAGCCTGGCAGAACTTATCAACAAAAGTATAAACGAAACTTTAAGCAGAACTATTCTTACTTCACTTACCACTCTTTTAGTTTTGTTTTCTCTTTTTATTCTTGGAGGGGGAACCATTCATGACTTTTCCCTGGCAATGATTGCAGGGGTTATTATAGGAACCTATTCTTCAATTTTCATTGCAAGTCCAATTCTTCTGGTATGGGAATCAAAATGAGAAACAAATCCTTTTTAAAAGTATTTACTCAAGACTTTAAACCCGGAATACTAATTCCAATTGTTTTGGTTTTATTTTTTATCACAGGATGTGCTTCAAAAAACTCTTCAAAAACAAACCAATCTCCAGTTGAATTAAAACTTATTGATGAGAGAATGACTGCTGTGGAAGAAAAAATTGACAAGCTCTACAGCAGACTTTCAATTATTCAATTCATGGTTGATAACCATGAGCAAATGATAAAAGTTACACCTTCTTCAGAAAAAACATCGGAAGATAAAAATCTTTCAGTTGAGAGTTTAAAGCCAGAGGAAACTTATTTAAGTCCCCAAAAGCTGTATTCAAGAGGGATTGACTTTTTAAAAAAGAAAGACTATCAAAATGCAATTAAAACTTTTGATGAGTTTTTAGACAAATATCCCAATGAAACTTTGGCTGACAATGCCCTTTACTGGAAGGGGGAATCTTTTTATGCTCAAAGCTACTATGATAAATCAGCAGAAATTTTTGAGCTTGTAACCACAACTTACCCTGATGGAACCAAATGTCCTGATGCTATGCTAAAAGCTGGATATTCTTATTTAAAACTTGGAAATAACAAAAAAGCCAAAGAAAGTTTGCAAAAGGTTATAAAGACTTGGCCCTTTTCAAACGCAGCACCCAAGGCTCAGGCTAAACTAAAAGAAATTTTATAATCAATCAAATTATGGACTCAGACATTTCTCCATGGCTGGTTTTAAAATCAGTTAATGGAATTGGAAATATTTTAATTAAAAGACTTTTGGAGAAATTTTCCACCCCTGAACAAATTTTCTCATCTCCAATAAACAAACTGTGTTCAATAGAAGGAATGACCCAAAAAAGAGCAGAATCAATAAAAAAAGCCAAAGAAACAAAGTTTATTAAAGATGAAATAAAAATTGCTTTAAAAGAAAATATAAAGTTTGTTAGTTATAATGATAAAAATTATCCTGTTCTTTTAAAGGAAATTATTGACCCTCCTCCTTTTTTATATTTGAGAGGCAATCATCCTCCAGATATTGTTTCAATTGCAATTGTAGGATCAAGAAATGCCAGTACAGAAGGAAGGGCTAAAGCCTCAAAACTTTCATCAATAATTTCCAAATCCGGAATAAGGGTAACAAGTGGAATGGCTCTTGGTATTGACGGTGCAAGTCATAGTGCTGCTCTAAATTTTCCAGGAAGTACAACGGCTGTTCTTGGAAGCGGGCTTTTAAATATTTATCCTCGTGAACATAGGGCCTTATTTAAAAATATAATTGATAAAAACGGGGGAGTTTTTTCAGAGTTTTTTCTTAACCAAACTCCTGAGGCATTTAACTTTCCAAAAAGAAACAGAATTGTTTCAGGTATTTCCATTGGAGTTGTGGTAGTTGAAGCTGGAGAAAGAAGCGGTGCTGTTATCACAGCAAAACTTGCAGCAGATCAGGGAAAGGAAGTGTTTGTTGTTAATCTTGAACATTCAAATTCACCAGGAACAGACAAACTCGAAGAGCTTGGAGCAAAAAGAATAAAAAACTCTGATGAAATTTTTGAAGAGTTTCCCTGGCTTAAAATTCAAAGTTCCAAACCACCTCTTCAAAAGAAATCTCTTGATTTTAATGAGGAGTCTGTGATTAAAGCACTTAAACAGACTGAAATACCTCTTAACATTGATGAGATTTGCAGAAGTTGCAATTTAAGTTATTCAAACAAAATCGGTGCTGTACTTACAAATCTTGAACTTGAGGGAATAATCAAACAGCTGCCGGGAAAATTTTATTATCTGACAGAGGATTAAAATTGAGTAAACCACTACTGATAGTGGAGTCTCCCACAAAAGTGAGAACTCTGATAAAATACATTGGAAAAGACATTGATGTTACTGCAACTGCAGGACATATCAAAGATCTACCTCCCAAAAAAATTGGGATTGATATTGAAAACAACTTTTCTCCTGAATATGAAGTAATCAAGGGTAAACAAAAAACAATCAAGGCTCTTAAAGATGCTGCCAAAGGCAAGGATATTATTTATCTTGCCCCTGACCCTGATAGAGAAGGAGAAGCAATTGCTTTTCATACTGCAGAAGTTTTAAAGAAAAAAGATAGAAAATTCTACCGGATTCTTTTACATGAGCTAACAAAAAACGGAATTGAAGAATCTGTTAAAAATCCTTTGGAACTTGATAAAAATAAATTTGATGCCCAGCAGACAAGAAGAATTTTAGATCGTCTTGTGGGCTATCAAATCTCCCCACTTCTTTGGAAAAAAATTCAAAGAGGCCTTTCAGCAGGAAGGGTTCAGTCTGTATCTGTAAGAATGATTTGTGAACGGGAAAAAGAAATTCAGGCTTTTGAAAAAGAAGAGTATTGGCATATTACAGCTCTGCTTTCAAAGTTTGACACTAAGGAAAAATTTGAAGCAAAATTAGTTAAAAAAAATTCAAAAAAGCTTAAGATAACCAATAAAGAATCAGCTGACAATGTTTTAAAAGAGCTTGAAAATAAAGACTTTATAATAAAAAAAATACGTAAAAAAAAGATAAGCAAATCACCACAACCACCTTTTATTACAAGTAAAATGCAACAGGATGCCATAACTAAGCTCAGGTTTTCTGCCCAAAAAACAATGACCATTGCCCAGCAGCTTTATGAAGGGATTGAACTTGGAAAAGAAGGTCATGTTGGTCTTATCACCTATATGAGAACAGATTCAATCAGAGTTTCAAAAGATGCTTCAAATGAAGCTTTTTCCTGGATAAAAGAAAATATTGGAAATGAATATGCACCTAAATCGCAAAGAGTGTTTAAAAATAAAAATAAAGCTCAAGATGCCCACGAGGCTATAAGGCCAACTTCTGTTTTTAAAACTCCGGAAGAAATTAAAAACTATCTCAATAGAGACCAGTTTTTATTATACGAACTTATATGGAAAAGATTTGTTGCCTCTCAAATGACAAATGCTTCCATTGATCAGGTTTCCTGTGAAATTCTTTCTGGAGACTATACTTTTACAGCTTCAGGTTCAACTACAGCCTTCAAAGGTTATATGGCGGTTTATCAGGCTGAAACTCCAAAAAAAGCTGAGTCAAAAGAGCTTCCTGTTTTAAGTGAAAAAGAAAAGCTCAAAGAAGAAAACATCACTCCTTCTCAGCATTTTACCCAGCCACCTCCAAGATATACTGAAGCTTCCCTTGTAAAAGCTCTTGAAGAAAACGGGATAGGAAGACCTTCAACTTATGCAGCTATTCTTTCAACAATAAAGAATAAAGGTTATGTGGTTTTAGAAACAAGAAAGTTTTTTCCAACAGAACTTGGAATAATTGTAAATGACCTTTTGGTTGATAATTTTCCTGAAATTTTAAATGTCGATTTCACAGCCAAATTTGAAGATGATCTGGATAAGATTGAAAATTCAGAACTTAAGATTTCAGATGTGTTAACCAGCTTTTATAAAAGATTTGAAAAAAATCTAATTGAAGCTGAAACCAATATGTTAAGCATAAAAGGCGTGGGTCTTTCTACAGGAATGAAGTGTCCTCAATGTGAAACTGGTGAACTTAAAATCAAAGTAGGTAAAAACGGACCCTTTATAGCTTGTAATCAATATCCTGAATGTACTTTTTCATCCAATTATGAAAGAGATGAGAAAGGGAAAATTCAGCTTGTTAAAAATGAAGTTCTTGAGGCAGAAATTCCAGAATCCGATAAAATATGCCCTAAATGTGGGAAGGAAATGGTTGTTAAGCAGGGTAAATTTGGACCTTTTCTTGCCTGTTCAGGTTATCCTGATTGCAAATTCACTCTTTCCCTTGCCAATTTAGGTGAAAAAAACAAAACAGGAGTAAAATGCCCTGGAAAAGACTGTTCTGGAGAAATTGTAGAAAAACGTTCTAGAAGAGGTAAAGTGTTTTACGGATGCAACAAATATCCTGACTGCACCTATGCTCTTTGGGATAAGCCGGTAAACAAGGAATGCCCATTGTGTAAAAATCCGTTTTTAATTGAAAAAGAAACAAAAAAAGAAGGTAAATACCTTAAATGTATTAGCAAGGAATGCGGATATAGAGAAACAATTGATGAAGATTAATTTATAAAACCTGAGTTCATTTTCAATTTTTGAATTTAAACCAGCCAATTTAAAACAAAATAAGTTTGCCTGAACTATAAAAAGTCATATTTTGGGCAGTTTGCAAGCTGCCCAAAAATATATTATTTTACCCTTTCAGAATAAAGACCGGTTCGTGTGTCTATTCTTACCATTTCATTTTCACTAATAAATGGAGGAACCTGGATAACCACTCCAGTTTCAAGAGTTGCAGGTTTGGTGTCGTTTGTTGCAGTATCGCCCCTTGCCCAAGGTTCTGTAGATTCAACCTTGAGATCTATGAAGTTAGGCAAAGTAACCCCTATGGGCTGAGACCCGAAAAACAAAATTTTACATACAGTGTTTTCTTTTAGAAAACCTATGTTTTCCTCACCTATTTGATCTGGTGATAAAAACACCTGATCATAGGTGGTTGTATTCATAAAACAAAAATTTTCACCATCAGGATAAAGATATTCCATTTCCAACTCTTCCAAATCTGCTTTTCCAAATTTTTCACCAGATCTGAAAGTGTTCTCAAACTGGGAACCTGTGAGCATATTCTTAAGTCTGCACTTATAAAGAGCCTGCCCCTTGCCCGGTTTAACAAATTCAAACTGGGTTATTACATGGGGATCTCCGTCATAAATTATTTTTAAACCTTTTCTTAAATCTCCGCTTTCCAGCATAAAATCTCCTAATCTTTGGAATAATTTTTATATTCCTTTTATAGTCTTGAATAGTCAAACCTGAAAATTATATATATTTAATCTTAAGAAATATTTAAATATTTCTCTGCCCTTTTTATTTCTTCAACAAATTTTTTTACCTTTTTTAAATCTTTTTTAAAACGGATATTATTTCCTGATTCATCAACAAGGTTGGTATTGGAACAGCAGTCAAGTCCATAAGGCTTTACTTTTATGGCCGAATCAAATACATTTTCAGGTGATAGACCACCAGCAAGAATAACAGGAATTTTAGAAATTTCAACCAAAAACTTTGCTCCGTCCAGATCGCAAAGTTTGCCCGTGATCCCCAGAAATCCAGGCACAGGCTGAAAATGATTTCCTTGGACAAAGTAAGTGTCTGTCAAAAAAAAATCACTTATTTCAGTAAAAGCTGAAAGGAAATCTTCAAGTTTTAATCTTAAATTTTCCTTTTCTTCAAAAGATGAACTTTCTGAAGAAAGAGGAATTGAACGCATAAGATTCAAACTTTTATTTCTTGATTTCAATTTATACTGAAATTCAAAAAAACTTTCTAAATATTTTTTTTCTAAATATTCATTTTCATAAATCAAAGATTCGCAAAGATGAAGGATATCCGGCTCAAAAAAATCTATCAACTTCATCACCTTTTCAAAATCAGTAAAAAGAGGAATTATCGAGCTTTTTCTTTTTAAGGATTTTGTTTGAGTAACCGTATCTTTTAAGTCTTGATCCTTGATAAAATTTTGGCTGTCAATAACAACAGAACCAAGATGATCTACTCCAAGTTTAATAACTTCTAAAGCCTGATCAGGACTTTGGATTTCGTATATCTGGGAAACAAGCTTCATTTAATCAGTCCTGAAGAATTAAAGGGAAATTTTTTATATCCCTTGAATAAGAGGTTAAATCTTTTTCTTTTAAAAACTTGGAAATTAACTCTCCAACCATATCTGCAGGATCAACTTCATACATTTTAAGGTTTTTTGCTTTAGCAACTTCCTTACATCTTAATTTTATGTTTTCCAATACTTCTGGATTAAGCTCCAGTATAGAATTGATTTTAACAGTTTCAGTCATTTGCTTCTCCTTTTGTTTGTTTTTATTTTAATTTCGCCAATTTTTCAAGTAATTCATCGTATTTTAAAATCATTTCAGTCCAGGAAAATTTTTCTATATCTTTTCTCAACTCCTTAACCCAGCCTTGATTGAGAAGACTTGGATTAAGCAAATAATTTTTAACCATCTTATACATAGATGAAAGATTTTGGTTCAAGACCATTTTATGATATTTTCCATTTATGATCTCAGGATATGAAAGTCTTTGGGGCAAAACAGGTACACAGCCTGAATATATAGCCTCTAAAACAGAATAACCAAAATTTTCCTGAACAGAAGTAGTCAAGGCAATATCAGACATTTGAAGAAGCCTGAAATATTCCTTCTTATCTTTAACATATCCAAAGTGAATAATTTCTTTTGAAAACTTCTTTTTTGCTTCATAAAAAACTGTGTTTTTTTTAGGTCCTTTTTCTCCTAAAATTATTAACTTAAATTCTATTTTATCATTTTTTAAAAAAGAAAGAATCTTAAAAAAATCTTCCGGGTTTTTGTCATGATCCCATCTATGATTCCATAAAATAACCGGAGTTTTATCAGGTTTTTTTTCATGACAAACTTTAAATGAAAAATCACAGCCAGGATAAATAAACTCTGATTTTTCTTTTATGGCAGTTTTTACCCAGGAAACATCAAAATCATTTTTTGGCATTCTTGAAATAATATTGTTTAATGATTTTAAAAAACTTTGTTTATGGGTTTTTGAGTTAAAATAAAGAAGATCAGATGAAAGTGCTGAGTTAATGTTTGCAAAACACAAATGATAATCAATTTTTTGATTTGAGGCTAAAGGATAATCAAGTTGATTTTCATGAAAATAAAAAAGCACAGGGGGAATTTTTTTTTTATATAAAGCTCTGAAGTCTGACAGATTGATCATATCTGTCATTATTATCCCATCATAGTCAAAAATGTTTTTGATTTTCTTTTTAAAATACCAGGACGATCCTCTTATTCTCCATTTAAAGTTTTCTGCACTCAGCTTTAAAATTTCTATTTTATGGTTTGAATGTTTTTCAAGTCCGTCACAAAACACTTTATGAGAACCGCCATAATAGGGTTCAATAAATAAAAAACGCATATAAGCCTAGTTTTTATATTTAAATATATTTGCCAGACATTTTCTTGAAGGTGAATAACCTTTGTAAAATGCCTGGAAAGGATTTTTTTCAATAAAGCTTTTTTTGCCGGAATTTTTGCAATCAACAGAGTGAAACTTCAAAGAGTTTGGATTTGCCCTCACAGGTAAATCAATCTGCAAAATCTTCTCCCATAAACCTGAATTTGAATTCATTGCCTGCCTTTGGGATAAAAGAAAATCATTAAAATATCTTGAATTATCCTTATGATTATATACCCAGGCAAGTCCTTTTTCCAAAACAAGCTTATTTACCATTCTTCCATCAGGAAGATAAACATAGGCAAGAATTCGTTTATACTTATCTGATTTTTTATCTCCAGGAACTATTTTTAAAGTTTTATTTAAAACAAGTTCTTTATTGTAATTTTTGGCCATTAAAGCAAAAGGTTGAGGATTTGATGTTTTGTGATTTGTTTCAGGTGAATCTATCCCAATGTATCTGACCACCCTTTTGTTTTTTAAAACTATAGTATCACCGTCTGGAATAAACCTTACTTTGGAATAAAAAAAATCAGCACTAAAACAAATTCCCGGAAACAAAATAAAAAGAATTGTTATTAAAGTTTTTTTCATTTTAATGACTACTCACTCCACAATGTTGTTGTACAGCTTGATCAAGAATATTTGCCAATCCTCCTTTGGCTTTTGGAGGATATCCAAAGACTCTTTCCCAAACTTTGTCATCTTCCATGCAAAAATAAAGACATAGATTTTGATCTATTTTCATAAACTCGTCATGGATGGATTTGAAAACATCAATTCTTAAAGTTTTTAAATACCTCATTTTATTGTCAGTTCCCAAAAAAAACTCGCCACACCAGATTTTTGAATCTGAAAATCGTTTTTTAATTATGTCCTTAAGGTCTGGCATGAATCTAAAAGTACCTAAACTTATATAAACTATGTTCTCAGGTGATACATAATCAAAAATTTTTCTTACTGCTTTTTTATAATCTTCTGAACAACCAGGGTAAATTACAATTGGATCAAAGTGAAATGCTAGTTTATAATCTTGTTTTTCACAGATTGAAGCAGCTTCAAGTCTTTGTTCAAGGGTTGTTGTATCTCTTTCGTCTTCTTCAATCACTTTTGGAGTATTCAAAGACCAGGAAACAATTGTTTTTTTATTATGATCAAGCTCAAGAAGATTTTCAATATTCACTGTTTTTGTTTTCAGTTCAAGAATTGCTCTTTTTTGACCTTTAAACAAATTTACAAGATATTTTGAATAATTGAAAAGTTCATCCCATACAAGTGAATCTGTAAACTCTCCAGTTCCTATTCGCCAGATTTTATTAGAATTAAACACCCTTTTGTCAAGCTCATCTTCCATTTTTTCCTGATTTAAAAAAAAACTTATTGCAGGAGGATGAAAGTATGTCTGCAAAATGCAATAAGAACAATCCATTGGACAAAAACTGCCCACATGGAGAATTTGATAATTACAACATCTATAATATTTGGTTCCCGGGCATTTTTTTAAAAAATCACCCCTATTTTTTGTAAGAATTAAAACTTCCTTGCCTTTAGACTGGGGATCTTCTGAGTTTGAAATTTCCTTCATCAAGGGAATAAGATCATTTGTTATTTTAGTTTCTGCATCCAGACTATTGATAATTTCATGGGCCAAAGGATAATTTTTACAATCACTTGTCAAATAAATTTTTTTTATATTAAACATATTTCCTGCACAAAAAAAGATGCATTTTCGCATCTTTTAAATAGTTTTTTAATATTTACAGCTTAATTGAAAGTCAAATTTTTGGTTAATCCACCATTTTTAACTGTTTATAAGTTCAACTCCTATAAGCCTGTTTCCTGACATTGTTTTTGCGGTAATTTAAGATTAATAAAGCATTTGGTAAATTATCAGCTCTAAACTCAACAATCAAGTTTTAGTTTGTTAAATTAAACCAATTCAAAACTTAAATCAAAGATTTTTTAAATTTGTTCTTTAACAATATTTCAACCAAAAATTTAAATTTATAGATTTAAGTTAATTAACACAAACCCTTCTGATTTCATTTAAATCAGTCAGCCCCTGAAAAACCTTGTCAACTCCATCTTGAATAAGTGTTTTCATTCCCTCTTCAGATGCCAGCTCAAATATTTCTTCAGTAGGAGCTTTTCTTTTAATAAGCTGCTTAATTTTGGCTGTACCTTCCATTAGTTCGTGAATCCCAAGTCTACCTCTAAAGCCCTCAGAACAATGTTCACACCCCTTGGCTTTGAATAACTTCATCTTTTCCAAATCAGACTTTTTATAGCCTGATATTTTTTCAAAGGCTTCAACTCCGTTGTAAAGTTCCATTATTTCGCCAATTTTTTTATCATCAGGTGTATATTCTTCCTTGCAATGCTTACAAAGCCTTCTTACCAGTCTTTGGGCAAGCACACCTAAAAAAGCATCTGAAAAGTTAAGAGGGTTAAGTCCCATATCAAGCAATCTTGTAATAGTTTCTGGAGCTGAGTTGGTATGAAGAGTTGAAAAAACCATATGACCTGTAAGTGAAGCTTCAATTCCAATTGCAGCTGTTTCTCGATCCCTCATTTCACCTATCATGATCACATCTGGATCAGCCCTTAAAAAAGATCTCATTACCCTGGCAAAATCAAGGCCTATTTTGGGTTTACATTCAACCTGTCTTAAACCTTCCTGAGTAATCTCCACAGGATCTTCAGCAGTCCATATTTTAACCCCTGGATTGTTTATATACGCAAGGGATGAATGAAGAGTTGTGGTTTTACCTGAACCAGTTGGACCAACAACAAGAAAAAGTCCATAGGGCTGAACAATTGTTTTTTTAATTAAAGAAAGGTTTCTTGAATTCATCCCCATATCGTCAATGTGCATTGCTCCTGAAGATGCAAGAACTCTTAATACAGCATCTTCATAACCACCGGCAGTGGGAAGAGTTGCAAGTCTTAGTTCAAACTCCCTGATTCCCTTTCTTTTAAACTTAATTTTGCCGTCCTGAGGCAGTCTTTTTTCAGCTATATCAAGATTTGCCATTACTTTTAACCTGGATATAATTCCTGCTGCAAATGAATTGGGAACCTGAAGCACCTGCTGACACACCCCATCAATCCTGTATCTTATTTTTGTCTTTTTAAGTCCCGGGGAAGGTTCAATGTGTATATCAGAAGCATCTTTTTTGTATGCTGAAAAAATTATCTGATCCACCATTCTTACGACTTCACTGTCATTATCACCAAAAGATTCAATGTCATCGTCTTCATCTTCTTCTTCAAGTTCAAAGCTATTGCTTACTGAAAATTCTTCGAAACTATCCATTTTTGGGTCATCTTCTAAATTTTTGGAAGGTGCCTCATAAAAAACCTTTATAAAAGACTTTATATCTTCAGGGATTGCAACTTGATAATTTATTTTTTTTACGTCAAGCAAATTAGATATTTGATCTGTTTTCATCAGGTTTAAGGGATCATCAATTACAACATCTATACCTTTTTCTATATCCCAATCTAAAGGCACCCACATATTTTGAAGAAGAAAATTTTTTCTAAGATTTTTTATAACTCCCACAGGAGGATCAAGATCAGGATTAAAAGATCTAAATGGGACATTATAAAAACAAGAAAGCGACTTACCAACCTCTTCTTTTGGGATTTTCATTTTTGTTATAAGAACAAACTCAACGCTTTTATTATCTGACTTTGAAATATCCCTTGCTTCTTTAAGTTTGGCAGGATCAATAAAGTTTTGTTTTATAAGGTAATCATATTTTGAATTGTAATTGTTTTTTTTCTTATGTTTTGAAATTTTCTTCTGAAGCAGAGGGTAAAAAGGATTGATAAGCTCTATTCCTTCAAAATATTTAAGAGCCTGTTCAAAATCATTCTTTTTTTCAAAAACTTCACCAAATAAAAACAAAACCTTTGTTTTTATTTCATCTTCAACCTTGCTTTGGTTAAATATTTTTTCAAGCTGAGAATAAATATTAGAAGCGGTGAATCGAGAAAACATGAAATCTGAAAATCTTTTGCTAAACTCTTCAAACTTGCCCATGGCAAGAAGCTTTCCATATTCGGTTGCAGCTTCTTCATTGAACCCTAAATCTTCAAAAGCTTCAGCACTGTCAAGTATTTCAGGAACAGTCCCTTTTCCTTTCCAGGTGTCTGAAAGTTGGTTTAGCTGCTGAGATGAAAGAATTTGATTGTCAATTTTTTCAAGCTCTTTAATATCTTTTTGAATTTCTTTGACTCGTTCAACAACAAATTTTGAAGTATCATTGTCCAAGTCTTCAAATGATAAGATTGTTTCAAATATGTGAACTGCTTCAGAAAAAAGACCGTGCTTGCAGTACGCTTCAGCTTCCTTAATTTTATAAGCAATATCTTTAACTGCAGAATCTGGCATTAGTTTCCTCTTTAATTAAATATCAACGAAATCTAAAAAATCTTCGAAAGCCTTTGTTTTTTTTAAGAGAGTCTAATTCCGGAATCAAAAGATCTGTATTAAGCCGGACAACTTCTATTGGCGTTTCTAAAGTCATAAGAACCAGTATAAAACCATGGTCAACTTTTCTAATATAGACCCTGTGTTTTATGAAAATAAGTTCAGCCTCATTAATTTCTTTAAATTGATTATTAATAAATTCCCATTCAAGTGAACCTGAATATTCTTCTATGATTTCCTTTGAAGGAATATTTTCTCCCACAGCTTCATAAATCATAAGTTCACCGTCTATAGAGAAAAAAAGTGAACCCTGGACATTTTCAATAGAATTTAACTCTGTAAATATTTCTTTCATAATCTACCCAATTCAATTTTAAATCAATCCATAAGTATTTTGTAAATTTTTTCTCTATCGCATTTTGAACTTACAGACAAAACAGTATTTTCTTTATCAGGAACTATAATAAAATTGGTCGAATCAACTTTACTAACATAGCAGGCTTTAAGATCTTCTTTTTTAAAAACCAAACCCAGCATAGATGAGCTTTTGATAAACTCAGACCAGGAAGAATCTTGATAAACATCTAAAACACCGGTTTTATCTGGCAAATTATCTTCAATGTATTTTTTTAAAGAATCAACAGGAGATAATTTTTGAGGTTCTCTGGAATCTTTGTTTTTTGCTGAGCTTTTTTTGACCTCTTTTTCATCTTTAAGTCTCATGGCTTCAAGAAGAAGAGCCTGAAGTTCAGAATTTATCTTTTTCTTTTTTATTCTGCAGTTGTTTTCTATATAAAGAGTGACATTCTGCCAGCTAAATATTTTATAAGCAGCCTCAAGCCCTTTTAAATTCCCTATTCTGGCAAAATATATTTCCCCTTCTTTGAAACAAAGAACTCCCTCTTTACCATCAGATTCCCTTTTGATTCTTATGGTGCAGGTTTTTTGTTCCATTTCAACAAGTTGAGCAAACATTTCAAGTGAAGCAGACCTTAAAATTCCTCCATTGGATTTCTCTTCTTTCAAGTCTTTGATTTTAGAGATCAGCTCGTCAAAATTAACAGGTTTAACAAAATAAGCTGAAGCCCCTTTTTCCATTAAAATTTCTCTTGATTTAGGCTTTCCAAAGGCAGTGATTATTATTAATGGTATATCTGGATAGTTTAGGTTGAGAAATTCTAAAAGGCTATATCCGTCCATTTTAGGCATCTGCAGAGCTGAAATTATAATATCAATTTTTGTTTTTTTGAGCTGATTAACTGCTAAAGCTCCGTCTTTGACAAATATGGGGTTAAATTGTTTCGTTCCAGATTCAAACTTTTTTGCAATCATCTTCATAAAAGTTATATCATGATCAACTACAAGAATGTTTTTCATAAATCCCCGGTTTATCTAATTGAAACTCAATTTATATTTTTTAATAAATTTTTGATTTTTCTTTGACCAATTTGTATAAAGATCTTCCATTTTATTAAGATGTTCTGTTTCCAGGGCAATTTCTATAATACATTTAAAAATGCCTTCAACAAACTTAGTCTCATCAGCAATTCCTGTAAATTGAATTTTACCATCAGAATAAAGAAATTCAGCTGCAAAAGGATCAAGAAAATCATACTCATCTACATATTCAATAAATTTCTTTTTAAGCATAGGAAGAAACTCAGACTTTATTTTTTTATTATTTGAAATAAAATTATCAAAAATAAAAATAAACTCACCCATTGTTTCAATGGTTTGTTTGCTAGGTAACCTTGGATTAAGTTTTGAGTTTTTTGAAAACCCAGAATTTTTTATATAAATATCTGTTTTAGCCTGATTTTTATCAATAATTTTTGAAATATCCTTTATGAACCTTTTATTCTCTTTTAAATCTTTAACAAAAATTTCACCATTTACTAAGTATCCTGCAATTTTTCCATAAGCAAAAAAAACACCATAAATATTTTTTTCACTTTTTGTTATAAAATAACCGGTTCCTTGTAGATTAATAAATTCCTGAAGTTTTTTATTAAAAGTTTTTGAATTAAACTCAACATTTAAACTCACAGGAAAAGACATTGTAATTTCTGACCAAAGATAAACTTCATCTGGCTTTAGGTAATAAATATAGATTTCATAATTGTTTTTTTCACAATTTTTCATGATTAAAGACAAAGCTTCATTATCAAAAATGAGTTCATCTTTTTTTTTAAAAAATGACTTTAAATAGTGATCTGATTCGAAAAACACAGCACCTTCACTTATAGAACCCTTAAAATAAATTACTCCATTACCTATTTCGCCTTGAAAATGCTCAATAAGCTTATCAGTTTTTATATAATAAGTATTAAGGCCTTTTAAGATAGGATTTGAATCGGGAAAATACATAATCAATCCTTGGTGTAGATAAAAATGATGTTTGAAGTTCTATTCTAAGAAAACTGTCTGCCCAATGCCTGAAAGTTTAAGTTCAGGCATTGTAAATTTGCTCTTTACTTTCTTTTTCTCAGTCTTTCAATGGACAGCCTAAGACTATCCTGCATTCTTGAAATTGCATCTGCAAGACTTCCGATTTCATCTTTAGCTTTAATTTCAATTTTAACATCAAGCTCTCCAACACTTATCCTGTCAGCAGTTTCAGTAAGATATTTTATATTTTTAGTGATTCTATATCCATAAATCAAAATTGCCATGCTTATGATCAAAAGAGTTGTTATCAAAATAAGAATATTTATATTTCTTGTTTGCAGGGTTAAAAGCTTAGCTTCGCTTTCTAAATCCCTGATAGGCTTTGTAAATTCATCAATGGGTGCTGTGGCAAGAATTACATATTTTGTATGCTTTACATGAACAGCAACAAGGAATTTTTCTTTAATCTCCCCGCTTACTTCTTTCCACTTGTAATAATCAGCAACTTCTTCTCCCCTTATTAAAGGTTTTAAATTTTCAGCAAGTTTATCAAATTCTAAACCCAGCTCATTTTTAAGCGTTTTAAACAAAGGAACTCCAACTATTGATGGGTTAGGATGCCCCCAAATTCTAAATCCATCTAAATCCTCCGTTGGTAAAGTCCTTTCTGCAAGTAAAGTGTATCCAGTCTTTCCGATTTTTTGAACAATAATTTTTTTAAATTCTGTTTCATAGTTAAAGTCTGATTTTCTAAGTTCAGGATGGCTTAAAAGATAAATTTGACATTGCAAAGCAACGTCTCTTGCTTTTTCAGCAATTCTTTGCTCTGCAAACTCTTTAACAACAGCAGTACCTTTGTCAGTGATATTTTCAGAAAGTCTGTTAAGCTGAAATTGTGAAAATATTCCAGATGCTGCCATAAGAAAAATAGGAATAACCAGAAAAAGAAAAAACATTTTTGCCCTAAGACCAAGTCCTTTTCTTTCATTTCCTCTGATTTTTTGTTTTTTTAGTTTGCTATCTTCAACTAAAGTTTTATTTTGAGGTTCTTTAAAACTTTCAGTTTTCTCTTCATCAAAAGAATCAAAGCTATTCTCTTGAGTTCCATTGTCTGAATTTGATATCTCTTCTAAAATATTAAAATCTTTTTCAGGTACTAAGTTTTCAATATCTTCCTTTGAGATCTGAATTATATGACCGCAAATACGGCACTTTGTTCTTGCAAAGTCACCTTTTAGCTGTTTTTCCAGTTTTTCTTTATCAATATGATAAATTTTTCCACATTCTTCGCATATAAGGGCCATAATCAGGACTCCTGAAATTTAGTGATTATTATTGATTTGGTATTTATCTGAACATCAAAGTTTTTCAACCAAAACTGCCTGGCTGCAGACTTTTTAAGAAATAAGTATCTGGTTTTTTACTCCCAATTTCCCGGGGTTTGATTTTATCAATTTCAATCAACAAAGCAATGGTTTCAAATCTGTTTACACCATTTTAATCTCTTTTAGTTTTTCTATCATAGCTTTTTGGAACTTAATTTTCTTATCTTTCCTTGGAATTTCCCTGGACAAAATATTTATAAGTTCAGGAATTCTTTTTAAAGTAAAATTTTCCTTAGTTTCGCCCATCTCATTTATTGTATCATCAAGGATAAAGTTGGCAATTGGTCCTACAGCTTCAAGAAAGCTGATTAAAATAAATTGAATAAGTAAACCCAAATCAATTAAAGGAGGCTTTGAAACTATATCTTTTAATTTGAAATCAATAAGGTTCAAATAATGAAGATTTAAAATTAAAGATAAAAGCTTGTCTTTGTTGTTTTTAAACTGAGCAGAAATTTCAGGCAAATTATTATTCTCAATTAAGATTAACAATAATTCAAGTTCTTCCCCAGAACAGGTAAACTTGGTTATCTTAGTAAAATCTTTAATGTTTATTGATTTAATTTCATCCAGGCTGCCAATATCCACCATTTATAAATCCTGAAAAATTATTTTTTTAAAGTTTCAATTATTTCTTTTTTTACTATTTCAAGCTCTTCTTTAATTGTTGTCTTCAAAACTTCAGAAAGTCTTAAAATTAAAGCTTCAGAAATATTTCCTGTTCCAAGGTTGCTGTCTGATGATTTTTTTGAAGGTTTTCTTGATTTTTTAAGACTTACTTTTTCTTTAAATTTTGTATATTTATTGTATTCTTTGTAAAATATATCTTTTTTTTGAACTTCAGTTAAATCTGAATTAAGAAAAATATTTTCAAGGCTTTTATGAATTGACTGCATCATTAAAACTGACTCAGGATGTGCTTCCCCAAGATGTTTTTTAATATATCTTCCTAGATTTTCGAGTATTCGATAAAAATAACCACAATATTTGTCTTCCCCATAACTTGATTTAAGATTATTAATTTCAGAAGTGTAGTTATCTATGAGCTCATCAGTGATTTCCCAGTCCAGGGATAAAAGAATTGCATTTAAATTATCCAGAAGAGAGACATTGGATTTTTTATTTAACTTAGCAGTTTCTGTATTTAAACTTTCATCCACTCGAAGTTCTGGTTTTACCGGATTTCTGATTAATGACTCAGGCTCAACTTCGTTTTCATCAAAAAGAGTATCTTCATCAAAAAGATTTTCAAGTTTAGTGTCAAGCTCCTGAGTGAGATTATCTTTTTTAGAGTTCAACTAGGCCTCCAGTTTTTTCTTTAATGAAGAGATTGTAAGAGAAATTATTTTTTTCATTGTTAATGCCACATTTTCCCCTGATATTGCACTGGCACCTAAGTAAGGAGCTTTTATAACTTTATTAAGATCATTATTCATTGTTTCAATATCTAAAAGCTCAATACCCTGCTCCCCAAGATCTCTTTTATTAAATTGCATAACAAGGGGAATTTTCCTTATATCTTTATTAAATGACAATAAATTTTCATGTAGATTTTTTAGTGAGCGCATATTCATATCTCTTCTCAAAGCCATTGAATCAGCTACAAAAACAATCCCATCTACCCCTCTTAAAACAAGTTTTCGGGTAGCATTATATTTAACCTGACCTGGAACTGTATAAAACTGAACCTTAATATTATGCCCTGAAATAGTACCTATATCTAAAGGTAAAAAGTCAAAAAAAAGAGTTCTGTCTCCATAAGTTTTTATGGTGACCATTTCATTTTGGATTCTTTTTTTAAATTTATTGTTTATGAATTCAAGATTTGTAGTTTTACCACACCTTCCTGGTCCGTAATAAACTATTTTAACCTGCACTTCTTTTTTCTTAGGATTTATTAAAGCCAATTTAGTTCCTCCGGGTAAAATTAAATTAAAACAAAGATTTTATTTTTTTCACAGCTTCACTTACCTTAAGCCTGAGAAAACCCAAAGAAACTGACTTCTCAAATATTGTAAGCAAGAGCATGTCCTGAGTGACCTTGCTAAAATGTATGCTTTCAATCTCTCCTTTATGGAATAAAAGGGAAAATTCCTGTTCTCCAATAAGATTTGCCATTGCACTTACTGCCCCGAAGTTTCCTGCTGCAAGAGCTGCCAGGGAATAAACATCATGGTTTGTTTTACCATTATCAAGATTGACAATGACATTGCCGGCAAGATCAAGGAGAATGACATTTGTAACCCCTAATTCAATCAACTCTTCATTCAAAACCTTTTCAATCTGATCTATTTGGTTTTTTCCTAGGTCCAAAGTGAATTCCATGAAATCTGTCCTTAAGGTAAATGTGTTTTATATTTTTCCAACAAATCAAAACTTTCCGATCAAATATAAGCACCAATTTTTATAACCCATTTAATATCATTGTTCAAGACAATGATTGTAGTTGTTCATTATGGATTCCATTGTCAGCTAATTTAGCCATTACTTATAAAATTTTAAAAAAGGCTAACCTTTAGGTTGACCATTTTTAAAACTTTATTTTATATAAGGTTAATTGAATCGAGACATTGCTAAATCAAGTTCTTTATCAAATAATAACTGAGATTAAAAAATGTAAGCTTTTTCTGCCAATGGCCGAAGAGATGATTGAGTTTAACCCCTAAACCAGCAAAGCTATTGTCTAAGTTAAATAACTTTATTTTGAGTTACAGACAAATTAAGGATTAAAATGAGAAACAATTTATTCAAAAAAACTTTATTGGTTCTTTTCCCGCTTATCTTAAGTTTTAGCATAACACCAAAAATTTTTGCAGAAACAATAAAAATAGGACAATCTTTACCTTTAACTGGTGAAATGGAAAAATCAGCACAGGAATTTCAAAAAGGCAGTCTTTCCTGGATTAACTATATTAATTCAAGGGGAGGTATAAACGGAAAACAAATAGAATTGATAACAAAAGATGATAAAGGTAATTCAGAAACAGCCTTAAAAATAACTGAAAACTTTATTCTTGACGATATTTTGGTTCTTTATGGTTATCTGGGTTATGATTCAGCTATGAAGAGCTATGAGCTTTCCAAAAAAAACAAGCTTGCCTTTTTTGGAGCCGCAACCGGTTCAACTGAACTCCATGAGTTTTCTGAGCCAAACGCTTTTTTTACCCGTCCAGATTATGGAAGAGAAACAGCTAGTATGGTTGATCTTCTTATTGAAAATAAAAAAAATAAAATCTCTTTTTTTTATTCAGACAGCAATTGGGCAGAAAGTTTTTATAAAGGTGCCAAATGGAGCTTTGAAGAAAAAAATCTTAAAATTTTTTCATCAGCATCAGTACAAACAAAAAATCCAGACTTTAAATTTGCAGCAAAAAAAATAAACTCTGGATTTCCAGATGCTGTAATTATAGCCTCGGAAGCTGAAATTGCGGCTTTATTCATTAAAGAACTTAGAAAACTTAACCCCTCCATAATTATAATGGCAGCTTCTGAAGTTGATGGGTCAAAGCTTTCAGGACTTCTTATGAATCAAGGAATTGGGGTTATTGTAAGTCAGGTTGTTCCTTTTCCCTTCCAAACAAGATATCAAATCACCAATCTTTACAAAAGATTATCTTCCAGATTTTATCCTGAAGAAACTGCTTCATTCAAGGGATTTGAAGGCTTTATCTCTGCAAGAGCACTGACTACAATTCTTTCAGACTGCGAAGAACCAATTACAAGAGAAGGCTTTATTAAAAAAGCCCATGAAATGCCTTCAGTAAATCTTGGAGGTTTTGTATTTGACTTTAAAGAAAACAAAGCCACAGGTTCTGTTAAAACTTATTTTACCCAGATTGGACCAGGGGGATTCCTTTCACCCATAATTTCACTTAAAGATGTTTACAAATATTCTCCATTATAATGAATAATTTAAAAGAAATTTGATCTATATCAGGAATAAAATAAATTTTTAATTTATTTTATATTTTGGCATCCTAGTTTTAACTCTTTCAATATAGTTTCTAGTTTCTTTGTAAGGGAGATTGGCATAAAGATAATCGTAAACTTCATCGGGCGACATCCCGTTGATTTTTTTAAAAGCAGTTAGTTTCCACAGCTGTCTTGTACCAAATTTTGTTTCAGAGTATTCTCCGACAAATGTTTGAAACAAATTGCCTATTCCAGTATTATATGCAGCAACAACACACCAAAGTCTTGAGTCCATATTTTCAACTTCATCAAGATACCTGTTAAACAAAATATAAAGATAGGCTGAGCCAAGCTCAATATTGTTTTTTGGTTGATAAAGAAATTTATCACTTGGTGCCAGATCTTTTTTATAAATAAACCGAAACGAATCTCTTCCAGCAGTCGTAGGTACAAGCTGCATAAGCCCAAAAGCAGGTATAGGAGATTTTGCCAGGGGATTAAAAGAACTCTCAGTTTCCATAATTGCAAAAATAAGTTCAAGATCTATATTTCTTTTTTCAGCTTCAGGAATAACAAAATCAATATATCTAAGAGCTCTTTTTTTTATGTGATCTTCAGCAAGGGGAAAATCTATTGAAACAATAGTTTTTTCATTGTTTTCATCATCTTTTATTGTAATTGATTCAAATTTATTTTGTTCCAGAACCTCCAAAGCAAACAGCTCTGCATTCTCTAAGTCAACAGGATTGCCATTTTTATCCTTGATTTGATCTTTAAGAAGACAATCAGAATTATCATTTTGAATTGTATCTGGAGATTTTGATATTTCAGTTATTGATCTGGTATCAGGCTTTTGAATTATAGCGTTTTTAAGCGACTCTTTTAATTTGCTCTTTATATTTTTGTCATTTTTTTGATCAGAAGATAAAACAATTTCAATTTTAACCCTGCCCTCTTCAAAATCTATTATATTTCTTTCCCTTAATTTATTAAAATAACTTACATATTGCTTTTTATCAGAAACAACAGAATTTTTTTCTCCCCATACCTTAGCAACTTTTGTTTTATATTCTTTAAAAGCTTCCTCAATCTCTTTTTTATATTTATCAAAATCTTTTTCAACACCTTTAGAATAAGTTTTGAAATCTGAAGTTGAAAGTTTTTTAAATTCATCAAAAGATTTAGAAAATAAATTTGAAGCCGGTAATAAGAATAAAAGTAAAATTATAAGTTTTTTTTTCATTATTTCTATTCCTGATTTATGGGTGAAGAACCAATCTGAACCCTAGATTGTTTTTAGAGGTATTTTGCTTTTCAGTAAATCTATTACCTGCCCTGCAATTATTTATATCAGTTTCCCATCCACAGCCCCTTACCACTTTAAATTTACCTGTGGCCGGCCCTGAGGGATTAACAACTTTTCCTTTTGGATATTCAGAGTAAAAATCAAGACACCACTCCATTACATTTCCGTGAATATCATAAAGTCCAAATTTATTTGGAAGAAGTTTTCCGGTTTCAATTGTTCTGTTTCTGTTTTTACCTTCAGGACAATTCCCTCTTTTTGAATTTGCTGCAAAATTAGCCTGGGTATCCAAAAGACAATTTCCATAGGCAAAGGTTGATTGGCTCCCGCCTCGGCAACTATATTCCCACTGAGCTTCTGTTGGAAGTGAATAATTTAAGTTTTCTTTTTGAGAAACCCATTTGGCAAATTCAGCAGCGTCGTTATAGCTGACACAGGTTACAGGCTCTTTGTCCGTTTGATCAAATCCAGGATTTTTCCATGAATATTTCCAGCTTTTATCCCATTTATATCCGATCCAAACCAAAGCTCCGCCCTCTTTTTCAGAATCTGTTTTATAATTTGTTTCTTCAATAAATTTTTTCCAATCCCCTAGACTGACTTCCTTTTCCATTATAAAAAAATCTTTTGAGATTTTAACCTCAAAAATATTTTCATCTGGATCTCTTCTAAGTTCATTGTCTGGAGTACCCATTTGAAACTCGCCCTTTGTTATTCTTACAAATTTTTGGGAAATGGAATTTGTAAAATTCATTAAAGGAGAAAGTTTTTCATCAATTTCAAGATTTTGTCCTTCCAAAATTTCAACTTTTATACTTTTTTCCAAATAAAAAGGAGAAGACAAAACAAGCTCATATTTACCTGGATCAAGTTTTATTTTGTTTTTGTATTTAATCTCCTTGTTTTTAAATTTAATTGAGCCTGTATCTGGAATTAGGTTGATACTAAGGCTTCCTTTTTCAGGTATAAGTTTATCAAGAAAAAACTCTAGTTTTTTGTCTCTGTTTTCATCAATTTTTAAATTTTCAATCTTTTCCTTATAACCTTTCTTAGATAATTTTAAATTGTATGAGCCAGGTTGAAGAATAAGGTTTTCAACAGGAGTTTTACCTTTGAATTTATTATCTATAAAAAGACTTGCCTCACCTGGATTTGTGAAAATATTTATAACTGAAGGTTTTTTCTCCTGAGATTTGATTTTCTCTTTTTTTAAAGGAACCTGATCCTTTTGATTTTTATAAGAGAAATTGGCAAATTTGATTTCTCCTTTTTGTACAGGAGAAATACCAAGAACTTTTAATTCAAGCTTAAGCCCCTGGGCAGATGAATTTTTACTTGCAGTTTCTGATAAAGAACGCACAGAAACTTCTTTTGTATCTGAATCTTTTAAAGCTTGAATCAAAGAATAACCAAAGATGCTGAACTCCGGGGAAATAGAAGAAGCTGATTGATTTCCAGATGAATTTAAAATCAATTTAATTCCAAGTCCTGAGTCTGAATAAGAGTTACCATATCTATACGAAGGATAGTTTTGAGGAAGAGATGAATTTGTTGCAATTAAAGTATTTGATTTTATTTTTTTTAAAATTTCTGAAGCTTTTGAATAATCAATATATGATAAGGTATCTCCATAAAAAGCATCATAGGGAATCCACCATGAATCATTGCTAAAAGCATCATATTCGGTTTTACCGCTGAAATAAATAAAAAGAGTATCTTTTTTTGAAAGTGTTTTTGAATAATTATCAAGTTTATTCAAGATGTTTTTTTTAGTTGCTTTTTCTCCTGAATAAACTTTTGTTTTAAACCCATATTTTTTGTTTAAAACCTCCCCAAGTCCTTTGGCATCATTTGCTGCTGTCCCAGGTCCTTTGATCATGGAATCATGATAATTATCAACTCCAATTAAAAAAGCATGGTACTCCCCAGCACTGACTAAAGAGGAATAAATTAGAAAAAAAATAATTAAAAGATATTTACAGCTTTTCATAAACTTTCCCCCAGAACTAAAGAAAAATCCTATTGAATAAAATGAGGATTTTCATTTACTACACTTCTATTTTTTCCACCTGCAATTATTGAAAAATCGCCTTTTGCATTATTTTTTTCTCCGCCAGCCACAGTGGAATATATACCTGAGGCAGTATTTGAGCTGCCACCTATTGCTACTCCAAAATTACCGCTTACTTTGTTATTGTTTCCTCCTGCAGCCACAGAATAGGGTTTTGATACACTATTGTTTTTACCTGTAACCAAGCCTCCATAGGAGCTGGCTTTAACTGAAGTTCCTGCAACTATATTATGGGAGCCAGAAATATTACCTTTTTCATTATAGCCAACTATTAAATTACCTGTTGAATTTGAAGATTCGGTTTTACCCAGTCCATTAACAAGATGGATATTTACATTGTTAAAAAAAATCTCATTATCTTTTCTAACAACACCGCTTAAAATAAGATTTAGCTTTTCTATTTGTTTTTCCAGCTGGGCTATTCTTGACTGAAGCTGATTTACTATAGCTGAATCCACACTTGCTGATTTATCACCTTGTCTTAAACTTACAATCATAGCAATATCAGCTTTTTTAGATAAAGCTTCTTCAAGTTCAGAATCCCTTGTTATTGAATCATCAATAAATTTTTCATTGATAATTCCCTCCACTATATCATTGCCGCTATGTGTATGGTTTTTATCTGCTTTTAAATTGATTTTTTCTCGAAGTTTTATTTGTGAGTAAATTGGGTAAACATCTTTTATTCCATAATCTCTAAAATATTTACATAAAACATCATCAGTTATTGAATTAAAAGAGTTTATATTTGCACTGCCCCTCCAGATCAAATGTGGAACAGAACTATGTATTTCAATGCCTTCATCATTTTTAATTACCAAAAAACCAACAATTGCATCTTCTCCTGATTCATACTTTGATTTATATGCAATCATTGAGTATTTGTCACATAAATCAAAAACTTTTACAGGGTCTAAAAAACTTATTTTTCTTTTCTTTTTTTCTTCATTTTTTGAAACAACATCAAGTGCCTTATCAATTTCACTTAAAGCTTTTTCAAGCTGAGCTTCAGTTAAATCAAGAGCTTTTCCGATTTCAGAATTTGAATTTACAGGGATTGAAAATGAAGTTGATATGAAAATAAAACAAAAAATTAAACCGCCCATAAAAACTTTAATGAGCTTATTCATTAATCCACCTCCAGCAGCTTAAAAAAAATCCGCTGAAAAACTCAGCGGATTTATATGATTTTTTAGAAACTGAATGTTAATTTAGCAGCTCCAAGATACCAATCTTGTTCTGTCTGAAGCTTACCGTCAAAAGTATTTATTCCTTTCATCAAAATAGCAGCACCGTCCATTTTATGACCTTCAACTTTTAATACCCAGTTGTCTGAAAGATCAAATTTAAAGGAAAGACAAAGATCTTTTAGCCATGCATCATGATCTTTGTAACCAGCTGCTTTACTAGGATTAGAATCTATTGTATTCGACTTTCCGTCCTTATCATCTATATCAGCATAATATACTGAATAATAGGTCCCTATTTCCATCCAGTCTGTAAATCTATATGAAACAGCTCCATAATAACCTTCTGTTTCCAATTTATCATGAGAATTTCCAATTTTATCGGCTTCACTCCAGAAATCATAATAATTTCTTGAATATTCCCCTGAAATTATAAAATCCCCTATTTCATATTGAATTGAACCAGTCCATTGTCTTGATTTTGTTTCCATTTCCATTTCAAACTTAAGCGTCTCATCTGAAACGACAGTTGTCTCGCCCTTAAGTGTGAAATTTACCACCCATCCAGTTAAGGAAAACTTTAATCCATCAACAGGAGCTGACCAAACCAAACCAGTAGCTGCTCCATAATGAGAGGTTGAGTCTTTAATATCAAAATCCATCCCCTTAAGTTTTAATTGATCTTTTGTGGTAGTAACAACTCCTGAATCTACATCAAATTCACAAATCCCCCCCTGGAACTGATATGAAAAGTTTCCAGCTTTTCCAAGGTAGATATCACCATAAACTTCTCCACCTTGAATTGCTGCAACTGAATCTCTCCAGGCTTCATTATATACAGACTGGGGTAAAAAAATATTTGTTCTTAAAAAGTCAATATCTCTTGTTGTATTATGAAGTCCGTGGGGGAGCTTCATTTTACCTGCACGGATACCAAGCCAGTCTTTATACCTATAGTCACCATAGGCCCAGTCTATTTCAACTTCACCTTTTCCAAACTCACCAAGTTTTCTTGAAAAAATCTGAATACCTAAACGAAGATTATCACCTAAATCAGTACCAAGGTTAAATCCTACCTCAGAAAATTCTGCTGTTCCATCATCAGTTTCACCAAAAAAATTATTATGACTGGACTGCATATAACCCTGAGAAATAAAGCCATGAATTTCAACATTACTTCCCATTGAAATATCACCAAACTCAACTGCAGACACAGAAAAAGCTGTAAATACAATGCAAATTGCCAGCAAATATTTAATATATTTTTTCATTGCTTACCTCCTTAAAAAATTTCTTACAAAATTATTTCACACTGATAACTTTAACACTGTCTGTATTTGCACCAGATGAAACAAAGCCTATTGCTCCCTTTTTCTGGGATACATATTGAATTAAATCTTCATCTTTTTCATAAAAAGGAGGCATTGAGCCTTTTCCTGTAAAAACTTCTTTTTTCCAATATCTTACAAAGTTTGAAGAATTTTGTCCCAGATAATCCTGGGTAAATTCATCAAGTAATTCATTTTTTAAGAGACAAAAATAAACCCTGTCTCCATTTTCCCATCTTGACATTTTACCCAAAAAAATTCTTTGAAGCTGATCTTTTGATAAAGAACTTTCAGATACTCCTTTGTTTGCAATAATAAGAATGTCTGAAGCTAAAGCAAAAGTTGCTGACCCAAAGAACAAGGTAAAAGCCAATGAAAAACAAATAAAACTTTTTTTCATTTTCCTACCCTTCTTTCTTTAAAATTGTAAATAAATTTAATTAAACCCATGAAATCAAATTTTCGATTGTAAAAATATCTTTTAAAATCGGAATTAAAAAAGACTAAGTAAGATTGACAAACTTTTCTATATAGCCTTTTTTTATATTTTCACTCATCTTTTCACATAAATTAATATAAGTTTCAAGACTATTAAAGCTAAGTTCAACTTTGAAATCAATGTTTTCAAAGTTTTTAGGAGGAATTATTTTAGGATTTTTTTCAAATCCAGATTCTTTAGCAAGTAATTGAAATTTATCTTTCAATTTTATCATTTCAGGATATCTTTTTTCTGTCAAAAACTTAATAATAATGTTTAATTTCTGGGGTTTAGACAATTTCTCATCTAAAATAATTTGATTTATTCTATTTTGATTTATAATTTCAGAAATATCCTTATCTTCAATATGGGCCAGTTCTTCCAAAAGATTAAGAAGTTCTCTTTGTCTGTTTAGGTTGGGTGATAAGTTTTTAAAAAAGATCAAGATGCTTTTTATTTCATCTTCTTCATGATTTAGTAGATCAAATAAAAGGGGAAGAGCAATTACTCCTTTTAAAAAAGCATCTTGGATATAAAAAGGGGCTTTTGAAAAAGAAATGATTTTATTGATAAAGTCTTTATTTTTGCCAAACCAAAAATCTTTTTCAGCTTTAATATTAATTTTTGGAAAAATTTCATTTATTCCTGAAAGAATTTTATAAAGTTTTGATTTAGCGTAAAAGTTTAAAGATTCATCAAAATTTTCAATCTCTTTATCTAAAAACTTTAAATAAAATCCTTTTAAAAAAGAGTCAGCACTATAATCCATAACAAGACAGCTGCAATTTTTTTTCTCTGATTTTAGGACTGAAAGCAAACGTTTAAAACCATCTACCACAATAAACTTTTTTAAATTTTTATCTTCAATAAGAATAGGAGGAGATAAAACCCCTAGCTTTTCAATATTTAAAAAAAGATTATTAAAAGTTTTTGTTTCCACAGGAAAAAGCCTGAACAAACTATAGTTAAAGTCAATATCATTAATAGAGATATCTCTAAACTGCATATTTTTCACCTGCAATTTTTAAAAGGGCTTCTTTATATTTATCTGCAGTTTTATTTATAACATCATCAGGAAGATAAGGGGCTGGAGGAGTTTTGTCCCAATTTATTTTTTCAAGATAGTCTCTTACAAACTGCTTATCAAAACTTGGCTGGGAACCGCCTGGTAAATATTTTGATTTTGGCCAAAACCGTGAAGAATCAGGAGTTAAAACCTCGTCAATTAAAATTATTTCATTATCATAAATTCCAAACTCAAATTTAGTGTCTGCAATTATTATCCCTTTTGTAAGAGCATAATCAGAAGCTTTTTTATATATTTCAAGGGTAAGCTCTTTTAATCTTTTTGCATTTTCATTTCCTATAAGAGCTGCGGACTCTTCAAAGGAAATATTTACATCATGGGTGCCCACTTCTTCTTTTGTTGAAGGTGTATAAAGCACTTCAGGAAGTTTGTCTGATTCTTTTAAATTATCCGGCAATTTAATTTTACAAACTTCTTTGGTCTTTAAATATGACTTCCAGCCCGAACCTGAAATATAACCTCTTGCAACACATTCCACAGGAAAGGGCTTAGCTTTTTTTACAAGCATACTTCTGCCTTCAAGCTGAGCTTTGTATTTAAGGCACTCTTTTGGATAATCGTCTATATTTGCTGAAATAAGATGATTCGGCACAATGTCTTTTAAAAAATCAAACCAGAATAATGATAGTTGGGTTAAAATCTTTCCTTTTTCTGGCACAGGATTTGGTAAAATCACATCAAATGCAGAAATTCTGTCTGTTGCTACCATAAGAATTGAATCACCAAGGTCATAAAGATCCCTGACTTTGCCCTGGTTTACAAGATTCAAATCCTTAAAAAAAGTTTCCTTTATTGTGTCTGACATCTAAAACCTCTTTAATTGTAAATTTTTTTTGTGAAATCTTTGAAAGATCAATAATTTTAAAAACTGCTTTTTCATCTTCAATTTCAATAAGCCCTGCACTTCTTGAAGGGTCTTTGACTCTGTTATATGAAAAAGAACCTGGATTAAAAAAAATATTTTTGCCGATTTTATTTATTAAAGGTTTATGGGTATGTCCATATAAAAAAACATTGAAGTCTGGAAATTCATTTTGGAGTGAATTAAAAAAGTTTGAATAGTACCCGTTTCCATGAAGAATAAGAAAATTAACTCCTGAAACAGTTATTTTTTCAATAAAAGGATAAACATTTCTAACATTGGAACCATCCATATTACCAGAAACAGCTATTACTTTCTTATTTGAAAACCCATCAAGAACATTAAGAGAAACAAGATCTCCACAATGAATGATTTTTGATGCATTTTTAAAAACAATTTCATTTAAAAACTCAAGCTCTTTGTCAGCTTTGTACATATGGGTATCGGAAATAACACCGAGAATAGTTTTCATAATTTAATTTATTTCATTTGTTCAAATATAGTTATGTATTTTTTTATTGCTTCAGTTTTTTTAATTGAATCTATTATAAAAGAAAGGCCTGAATGATAAAGTCCTTCTTTATTTTTGGTGAAATGTACAAGTTTTGCCTCTAAATCAACAGTTTCATTATTAAGTCCAAGACTTAAAGAAATTAATTGATCATCAATAAGTTTTTCATGGGTTTCAAGAAGAATTCCGCCCTCACTTATATTGATAGTTTTTCCCATGCCCTGTTGTTTTAAAGTTTTATCAGGATAAAATATTGCAAAATATACAAGATTAGCTGATTCTGACCTATGGGGATATTTCCTTCTTTCCACTTTCATTTTCAACCTGCCTTAATTTATCTTTTGCATAATACCGTAAGTTTTGAAGCCAGTCTCAAAGTTGTGGTTGATAAGCTTGAGCCTGTAAACTCCGCCATTTTTTTTATGTTTTCAGACATTATTGAAAACTCTTTATTAAGCTCGTTTTTATCAAGAATTTCTATGGAAAAATCCTTGTCACCTTCAAGATAAAAACTATAATCATTTTTTGTTTCTACAAAAGGAAGTTCTCCAACAATTTCACCTTTTACAATTTTGCCAAGATCAAGAAATTTACCGGAACACTCTAAATAAAGCTGTGCTGTTCCAGACTTTACTATTCCCGGATTTCTATTTTTAAGCTTTTCAGGAATAATGTTTTTTAATTGTTCTTTGTTGGAAACCTCTCTTATTCCATTGGCGTAAATTCGGGCACAAACGTTTGTTATCTTTCTCAGTCTATTATCTATTGAGATAAAATATGCTTTCAGTAAATCAGAATATGTTGAATATTCTTTGGAAAGAGACTGGGCATCAAGCACTCCAAGCTGAACCGGTGAAATTGCTTTTACAGTGGCACTTCTTGGTCTGTCCCCCCTTGAAAATGAAGAAAGGCTTCCAATAAATCCGCCTCTGCCAAGCTGGACAATGGGAATGCTTTTTCCTGAAAAACTTTTGTTAATTTGAACAATCCCGTCAAGAATCACCCAAATCCAAGAACCGTACCTGCCTTCTTTTACAATCATTTCATCTTTTTCAAAATATTCTTCATCCACTATTTCACTATAATCAATAAACCTGCCCTTTAAGAAAGGAATATCTTCACCAAAGTCAGTGATATCTGATTTAGGTGATAATTTTCCTTCGTCAAGCAATCTTAAGCCTTCAAGTATCAGTCCTGTAAGATTGTTTTCTATGGATTTTTCAAAATCTGTACTATTTAATAAAAATTTAAAATAGCCTTTCTTCCATGAAAAAGGCAGAAAAAAGGCTGGCTCGCCTTTTAGTTCTTTTGTCTGTGCATGAACAACTTCGCCTTTTTCAAAAAAAATTTTTACTTTTAAGTCTTTATCATCAGTAATTTCAAGAATACCGCTTGAAGCAGTTGATCCAAGAAGCTGCAAAACATCTGCAAAAGATATAAAGCCAAGACTGCCAGATAATAAATTAGTTACGATCATACTTATCAACCAGCCCAATTAAGCTCTTTTTGAAGATTTTCAAGGGTGAGTTCAAGACACTTTTTTAAAGCTTGACCAACCCCGTCACCTCTGATTGCACTTCCTGGAAATGAGGGAACCTTAAGCTGCCTGTTTAAATCTTTTTCCATTGTTTCCACCTCAAGAAGAGGTAAACCCTGGTCAAGCAGATCTCGTTTATTATATTGAAGGACCAGGGGAACTTTAAAAATATTTCTATCGTATTCCTTAAGATTGTCGTGAAGATCCTGGAGGGATAAGATGTTATTTTTTCTCTGAACTTTTAAAGAATCAGCTACAAAAACTATCCCATCTGCTCCCTTTAAAACAAGCTTTCTTGTTGATGCATACTGGGGTTGACCCGGAACTGTAAAAAGTTGAACTTTTACCTCACAACCCCTTATTTTACCTAGACCTATAGGTAAAAAATCAAAGAACAAAGTTCGATCACCCTGGGTATCTATTGAAACCAGATCTCCGGTGATATTTTTTTTAAATGTTTTATGAATATATTCAAGATTGGTTGTTTTACCACCGCGCCCAGGCCCGTAAAAAACAATTTTACATTCAATTTCCCGAGTTTGAATATTAAATACAGCCATTTAACTAATTCCTTTAACTGGGGTTTTTAATTTCCAGATCCAAACACCAGTCACCTTTTTTAGGCCCGCTGCCTATCTGATGTTTTGATAAAATAATACCTGTGCTTTTAAAAACAGCTATTGGAGAATAAAAACACATATCTTTTAGCTTTACGCCTACATCAAGGCTATCAATAATTCCCTTTTCCTTGCTGGAGATAATCAGGCTGAGATGGTTTCCTGTTTGAAAACTTACATCGAGTTCAATGGGATCAGAGTCAAACCTTTCGCTTCCGCTGAACTTAATTCCCACAGAATCGATTTCCATTATTTCTGGTGAGCAGGAATCTTCTAAATATTCATTGGAATCTGAATCAGCTTCAACAAGAGCATTTGCTTTTGAAGATTCTATGAAATGAAGAACTTCTTTTTCAGAAAACAAAGATTTTTCTTTCCACTTATTTACTAGAGGAATTATATCTTCAATTTTTTCCATGGCCTCATAACATCTGATTATATTTCTCCCAGCATCTATTTTCAGCTTTCTATTTTCAAGAAAAGGGGTCATTTCTTTTATTGAATCACTGAATTGCCCAAACTTTGCAAGTGCAAGAGCTTCTTCAAATTTTTTATGCTCAGGATCATCTTCCGCATCAGAAAAAAGTTTTTTAATTATTTCTTTTTTAGAATCTGAAAGTTCAGTATTAACCCCTTCTCTTTCATAAAAACTAAGCTTTTGTTTTATTTCTACTGTTTTTTCATCAATCTTTTTTTTAATTTCCTCTTTATTTTTCAAACCTCTAATTTTAGAAACAAGCTTAAGAAGGGTTTTGTATTTCAAAAGAGATTCTTCATACATTCCCTGAGAATAATAAAGCAAGGCTTCTTTGTTGATTGAATATATTTTTTTCTTTAGAGTCATAAAATTATTAAACTCCATGCTTTGTGAAAGTTAAATAACAATTAATATATTTTCAATCTTAAAACAATAGCAAACCTTGCCAATTCATTCCATTTTATATAATGAGAGTTCATAAAATAAAAATATCTGTAAAATTAAACTTTAAGAGGGGAATAATGAATAGAAAAGTTACCATAGTCGGAGCAGGGAATGTGGGGGCTGCAGCGGCTCAAAGACTTGCGGAAAAACAATTATCCGATGTTGTGCTTGTTGATGTTAATGGAGAGATGCCAAAAGGAAAAGCTCTTGACCTCAGCCAGGCTGCTCCCATTGAATGCCATGATTCAAAAATAATGGGAACTTCGGATTATTCTTACACCAAAAACTCTGATGTTGTTATTATAACTGCTGGTATCCCAAGAAAACCTGGAATGAGCCGAGATGAACTGATTGAAACTAACTCAAAAATAATGAAGGAAGTTACTGAAAAAATTTCTGAAAATTCTCCTGATTCAACCCTGATTATTATAAGCAACCCACTTGATGCCATGTGCCAAATTGCTCTTAAAACAAGCGGTTTTAAAAAAACCAAGGTGATAGGAATGGCTGGAGTTCTGGACTCAGCAAGATTTAAGACATTTATTTCAATGGAGCTTGATGTTTCAGTTGAAAACATTGAAGCTTTTGTTCTAGGCGGGCATGGGGATACAATGGTTCCTCTTCCAAGATTTACAACCATAGCAGGAATTCCTGTAACAGAACTGATTGAACCAAAAAGGCTTGAAGAAATTGTAGAAAGAACAAGAACTGGAGGAGCTGAAATAGTAAGTCTTCTCAAAACAGGAAGTGCCTACTACGCCCCTGCTTCTTCTGCAGTTGAAATGACAAAGGCTATTTTATTTGACAAGAAAAAAATTATGCCCTGTGCCGCCTACCTTGAAGGTGAATATGGGATAAGCGGAATTTTTATGGGAGTTCCTGTAAAACTTGGGAAAAACGGAATAGAAGAAATCATTGAAATAAGACTTGAACCAGATGAAAAAAAAGCCCTTGAAAAATCAGCTTTAGCTATTAAAAACTTAATTGACAGCTTAAAAATTTAAGAAAACAAATTGTATAGGGTAGAATCAACCCCTATGCAATCTGAATCAATTTTGAAATTTCAAAAACCTCTAAACCTTGATTATTATTGATCAGCTGTTGATTTTTTTATATTGAGACTTGTTTTTTTTACAGAAAACACTATAATAATTTTATTAGTAAAAATTTAAATTTAAGAAACAAAATGAAACAATTGACTTCTGCTATAGCATTTATATTAATTACAATAAACCTATCTTTCTTTTGCTTTGCAGAAGAATTTAGAGGTGAGAACTATTTCTATGACGAAACAACTGCTAAAAATGAAGACAGTTTTTTTGTAAATCCTTTTGATCCTGATAGTTTTTTACCTAAATTTCACCCACCTTCAGAGCCCTTTAAAAATGAAGAATTATACAAGATCAATCCCCATGGAAGTTATGATGCAAAAATAAAACATAAGTTTGATTTTAATATCAATGATAAAAAGCTTGAAATTGTTCCAAAACTTAGGTTCAAAAGAGTTCTTGAAGACAAAATCTCAAGGGGAAAAAATGATTTTCAGTCTGAATCATCAGTTAATGTGGACTCAGCAGACTCAGAAAAGCTGGTTCCTTCTTCAGTTTCTGCCTCATCGTCTTTAACCAATTCAATTTACATAGGAATGGATCTTTCCTATGCAATTAACAAAGACATCTATATTGATTCAAACCTTACCTTTTATCAAAAAGATTTTGAAGTAAGAGACAAAGATCATAGAACAAGAGAAGTTGAAAACAGGTACAGATACGAAGGTAATGCAATGGCATTATCAATTGGTTTAAGAAAAAAAATCAGCGACTCTTTTAGTGCAGGTCTTATTTACAGCTGGGAGACCTGGCTTAATGAAACAGAAAATTTTAAAGTGGCTGAGCCCTATTCTGATGAGACTAAAGCCTCCAACGATGCCCAGGAGGCTTTAAACCTTATTTTAAGATATGATTTCTAAATAATCTTTATTTATTTTTTCACTTATTAATCCATTGGTTCTTCTTAATATTCCAAGGGTTTTAACTCTTTCAACAAACTCAAACTGGCCTGAATCAATAGCTTTTTCAAAAACAAACCTTGGAGCCTGCCCTCCTTCATGGATAGAGTCAAAAATATCATGAACAAAAAGATAACCTCCCCAGGCAATTTTGGATGACCAGATAAGATAATCTCCAAACTCTGTTTCAAGGGAATGTCCTCCGTCTATAAACAAAAAAGAAAGAGGAGTTGTCCAAAATTTTCCAATCAAATGGGAATCACCCACAATTGGAACTACTGTGCCTTCAAGCTCTGAATCATTCAAAGCTCTTCTAAAAAAAGGCAAGGTGTCAATTTTTTGGGTTTTATTATCAAAAAGGTCTTCGTCAAAATATTCTTCGCCCTTTTGCTGTTCTTCTGAACCTCTGTGATGATCAATGGAAAACATAAGATTGTTTTCATTCTTGCATCCAGCTCCAAGATACAAAGACGATTTTCCGCAATAACTTCCTATTTCAAGTCCTGGAAGACCAAGTTCAGCCGAAGCTTTTTGAGCATATTCATATAAAAGCTCACCTTCCTCCAAATCCAGAAAACCTTTGGTTTTTTCTATAACTTCCAGATTATACATCAGCGTAATTTTCCTTAATTATTTAATATTAATTGATAACTTCACGGGGTTTGGAACCGTCTCCTTTGGAAACTATCCCATCTTTTTCCATTTGCTCTATCATTCTTGCTGCCCGGTTAAAGCCTATTCTTAAATGTCTTTGAACCATTGAAATAGAAACTTTTTTCTTTTCCCGGACAAGCTTAACAGCCTCCATGTATTTTTTATCATCATCATTGGAAGCCTCATTCAAGCCACCTCCAAATACATTTTCAGAAGTTTCCAAATCACTGTTTATAATTTCTTCATTATACTCAGGTTCTCCTGAGTCACAAATAAACTCTATAACTTTTTCAAGCTCATTGTCAGAGATAAAAGAACCGTGAATTCTTCTTATACCTGAAACTCCAGGCGGTAAAAAAAGCATATCCCCTTGACCTAAAAGTTTTTCAGCACCATTAGCATCAAGAATTGTTCTTGAGTCTACCTTTGAAGAAACTTTAAAAGCAATTCTTGTGGGAAAATTTGCTTTAATTATTCCGGTAAGAACATCAACTGAAGGTCTTTGAGTTGCAATTATCATATGAATTCCAGATGCCCTTGCCATTTGTGCAAGTCGTATAAGAGCAAACTCAATCTCCTTTGAAGAAACCATCATAAGATCTGCAAGTTCATCAATTATAATTACTATAAAAGGAAGTTTTTCGTAAACTTTGTCTGATTTTTCATTTTTTATTTTATTTTTTTCATCTTCTATTTTCTTTTGAATTTTTAAATTATATTGTCCAATATTACGGGCTTTTTCCAGGGCAAGAAGCTCATATCTTCTTTCCATTTCCCTTACTGCCCAAAAAAGAACATTTTTTGCCTTTTTCATATCTGTAACAACTGGAGCAAGAAGATGGGGGATTCCTTCATAAACTGAAAGCTCTATTCTTTTAGGGTCTATCATCAGCATTTTAACATGCTCTGGAGACGATTTGTACAAAAAACTGGTGATCATCATATTTAAACAAACACTTTTTCCAGCTCCTGTTGCCCCTGCAATAAGAAGATGTGGCATTTTTTCAAGAGTTACCACCACAGGAGTTCCTTCAATATCTTTTCCAAGACCTATACTCAAAGGAGAACTACTTTCAATAAACTCTTTAGTCTGCAAAATTTCACGTGAAGAAACAGAGGATCTATTTTTATTTGGAACCTCAATTCCTATTACCGACTTACCAGGAACAGGAGCTACAATTCTTATACTCATTGCTTTTAAAACAAGAGCAAGATCATCGGCCAAATTTGAAATTTTGCTTATTTTAACACCAGGAGCAGGCTTGAACTCAAAGGTTGTTACAACAGGACCTCTTAAAACATTTACCACTGCACCGTTAATTCCAAAATCAAGAAGCTTTTTTACCAAAATTTCAGATTTTTTCTCAACTTCAGAAGCAGACTCCAGATTGTCGATATTTTCAACTTTTTCAAGAAAAGAATAAGGAAGAAGAACTCCTTTTTCCAGGGTAAAACTTTTGTTTTTATCTGATTTTTCTTTTTTATTTATAGTTTTTGGCAAAGATTTCTTTTGTACTTCTTTTTTTGGAGAATTTGTTTTTGGAGAAACTATTGGATGATTAATTTTTGGTTTCTTTTTAAACTTTAATTTTTCTTTTAAAAACAAGGTAAAAGAAAAGCCCCATTTTTTTATGTAAAAAAGAACTTTAGCAAAAAAAACTGGGATATATAAAAAAATTTTTGCACTAAGTCCTGTTGTAATTAAAATTCCTGTAAGAAAAAGAAAAATAAGAAAAATTAAAGAGCCAGCAGAATTTAAATATTTCTCAAGAAAAGCCTTTAAAAATCCGCAAAAAATTGGATAGTCCGGTATTTTTAAAAAAGAATTAAATCCAATAAATAAAGAGCCCGAGGAAACAACAAGAATAAAACTCCCAAACAAACTTATAGGAGTGGATAAAAACTTAAAATCCTTGTTAAACATGGAAAAAGATTTAATAAATAAAAAAACAGGAATAAACAAGGCCCCAAGTCCAAAAAAATCAAAAAGAGAACCACAGAAAAAAGCCCCTGCAATTCCCACATAATTTTTGATTTTAATTGAAAATACGGAGTTATTAAAGGAAGGATCATAAGGGGAATAGCTTAAAAATCCAAGAAGGATAAACACAGATAAAAAAAACAAAAAAAGACCTGCGATTTCCCTTTTCATACGAATTTTACTAAACCTCCATTATTTTTATAATAATAACCGGCTTTCTTCTGATAGCAAAATAGAAATACTGCCTTAAAGATTTTTGAAGTCTGGCTTTAATAAGTTCTGTTCTGTTTGGAGTGCCAGCTTCTATATCTTCTACAACTTCAAGAATAACACATTGGGCATCCTGAAGAAGATGTCCTGTTTCATTGCAAAAAACAAACCCTCTTGACTCAAGTTCAGGCCCATAAAGAATAGCATCGGTTTCCTCGTCAATAACCATAGTCACAACAGCTATTCCGTCCTCTGATAACACCCTTCTTTCCCTTAACAAGCTTCTTCCTACATCACCAATTCCCTTGCCGTCAATAAGAACTCTTCCTGTTGAAACATTTTGGCCAAGCCTTCCACCTAATTCATCAAAAATTATTTCCTGACCGTTTTCAACAAGAAAAATATTTGATTCTAAAACTCCAACTCCTGCAGCAAGAGCTGAGTGATGAAAAAGATGCCTGTATTCTCCATGAATTGGAATAAAATACTGGGGTTTTACAAGATTGAGCATCATCTTCAGTTCTTCTCTATAAGCATGACCTGATACATGAACCTTGGCTATTTTTTCATATACAACATGAGCCCCTTGTCTATAGAGGTTATTAATTATATAATTAATAGCCTTTTCATTTCCAGGTATAAACTTTGACGACAAAATCACTGTGTCGCCCTTTTGTACTTTGAGCTGCTTATGACTTCCCTCAGACATTCTTGCAAGGGCAGACATGGGTTCTCCCTGGCTTCCTGTTGTAACTATCATTGTTGAAGAATTGCTAATATAGCCAATCTCATGAATATCAACTTCCATATCAACAGGGATTCTTAAATATCCATTTTCTTTAGCTACTTTTACAGTTGTTTCAATGCTTCTTCCATTGAAAGCAATTTTTTTTCCATATCTCCTGCCAATATTCACTATTTGCTGGATTCTTGCAACATTTGAAGCAAAAAGAGCCACAATCAGTCTGCCCTGACTTCCTGAAATAAGAGTTTCAAGGCTTTCTCCCACCTCAGCCTCAGAAATGGTATGCCCTTCTTTTTCAACATTTGTTGAATCAGACAAAAGACATAAAACCCCTTTTTCTCCAAAAGAGGCAAACTTATTGATATCAGTTGACATGTCATTGATAACAGAAGGATTGATTTTAAAATCTCCTGTATGAACTATTCTGCCCAAAGGAGTTTCAATCATCATTCCCACCCCGTCAATGGTGGAGTGGGATACTCTGGCAAACTCAATTTTGAAATCATCAATTTCAAGGGTTGAATGAATATCGATTTTTCTCAAATCATAATCAATCGGAAGATTAAAGTCATCAAGCTTGTTTTTGACAATACCAATAGTAAAAGGAGTTCCATAAATAGGACAATCTACCTCTCTTAAAAGATAGGGAATTCCTCCTATATGATCTTCGTGTGCATGGGTAAGGATAAGGGCTGAAATTTTGTTTATATTTTCTCGAATATAGGTAAAGTCGGGAATTACTATATCTACCCCAAGCATATAATCTTCTGGAAACATCAAGCCGCAATCAATAATTAATATCCTGCCGCCGTACTCGACAGTCATCATATTAAGTCCGATTTCTCCAAGCCCCCCTAGAGGAACTATTTTAAGCATTTTAAATCCTTTCAAAGTTTTTGATAATAAATTAGCATTACGCTAATGATATAGTTTTATCTATTCAAAAAAATCAAAATAAAACCTTAAAAGTCAGGTTCTAAATTTTATTTAACTGAAAGATAAAAATAAGCTTGGGAGAATATATTAAACACGAAAGTTTATAAAAACTGATTCAGTTTGGCTAAATTCTGACTCCAGCTTCGGAAAGGATATCATTAATAAGTCCAATAAGCCATAAAATCTGAGGGCTGTCAGCATAACCCATACAAGAACATCTCATTGTTTTTTTGGAGCGGACAAGAGTTTCAGCTACAAGTTTGTCTTTTTCAAGACTCAAAGAAAAAAAATGAGGACTGCAGTTGCTATGTTTGTTTTGTTCGGAAGATAAAACTGAAGAGTCTAAGGTTACCTGGAAAACTTCATCCAGGAAAGGATTTCCAAATCTTTTTATTAAAACCTTTTTAATTGATGAAATATCTTTGTGGTTTAAAGAATCTACAACATAACTTTTCATAAATTTGTAACACTGAAAATAATAAAATTTATCTGATTAGATTATAATTTCCCCGGAATTTAAAAATCATTTAAAAATCAAATAAACTCCGGGAATATTTTTATAATTCTTCTATTGTAATTGCACCTTCAGGGCAAACCTCAACACAGCTGTCGCATCCAACGCACTCTTCTGCGTTAACAGGAACTGATTTACCGTCAACAATCTCATAAACATCTACTGGGCAGATATCTACACATTCTTCGCAACCTGTGCACTTTTCCTGATCAACTACTGGATTAAAACTCATAACCTTCTTCCTCCTTCTTAAAAATTGTTTTATATTCTGACCCATAATTTAAAGGGTGCTTTTTCAAGGGTTCTTTATAATTTTTAAAAACCCCATGTCAACACAAATTAAATTTTAAGCCAAAGTTTTTATATTTTGAATTTAAATCCTCAAAGTATTTAAATTTTTATTTGAAGCTATACTCTCTTTTTCTTTTTTGTCAATCATTTTGCCAAGTTTTAAAATATAAAAAAAGTTAGGCTGTCTTATCTGACAACCTTGATTTTCAATTTCCCTTTTTTATGATCAAATATCTGGGATTTTGATTGAAAAACCAAGTTTTTATTGTTCAAATATTCTAAATCAAATGACAAAATCCAGGTATTAAAGCCTTTTGAATCCAAACCCTGGCTTTCAAGTTTAAATCCATTTTCTAAAAGAATATTTATATTTTCAATTTTATCTGTAATTAAATTAAAAGATGGAAAATCAAGATAAAAATAAAAATCAAGCCATGATTTAATTTGTTTTTCAATCAAATCTGGTGAAATTTTATTATTGATTTTTTCAGGTATTATAAATTTTTCATTTTTATTGTTTCTAAGAGAATTAAAAAGTTCCTGTTCTTTTTTTTGAATACTGGCAAAAGATGAGCTTATATGTTTTTTGTCTAATTCATATTTTTCAAACAATTTTAAAAAAAGTCCTGATAAAACTAGTTTGTCTTCTATTTTTTTTAAATTTTTATTTAAAATTCCGGACTTAAGTTCTTTTACTATTAACTCGGGAAGCTCGGATTCATTTTCTTCATTAAATTTAAACTGATAAAAATCAAAGTTTTTATCGTAAATCCCGTTTAAAAGATAATGTTTTTCAAGTCTTTTGATATTTTCAAATAAACTTTGGGGCAACTTAAAAATTTTTGAATAAAGCCCGTCAATTTCAATTGAATTTTTATCAAAAGATATCAATGAAAGATTAGAAAAATCATCTGCTGCTTTATCAATCACAGGATTTTCTAACCTAGTGTATGGAAAAATAAGACTGATCATAATTAAATTTTAACAATTCCTTTTTCATAAATTACAGATTTGATTTGTTCAAAAACTTCATCAGCTGTTTTTTCTGCATTTATAAGAACAAATCTATTGTATTTATCTTCTTCAGCAAGCTCTAAAAAACCTTTTCTAATTTTTTTATGGAATGAAAGCTTTTCATTATCAAATCTTGATTCATCTTCATTTCTGATTCCTGAATTTTTATCTAAACTTATTCTTTCAAGACAAAGTTCAGGTCTACTGTCAAGAATCAAGGTCAAATCAGGAAGAAAATCTCCTAAAATATATTCATGGGCTGAGTTTATAAACCTGGTTCCCATTTTTCTTACTTTTCCCTGATAAACTAAAGTGCTGTCAATAAATCTGTCACAAACAACCAATTCACCTTTTTCAAGTGAAGGTAAAACAATCTTTTCAAAATGCTCTGCTCTGTCTGAAAGATACAAAAGAAGCTCGGTCTTATTTCCAATTTCTGAATTTTCAGGCGAAAGAAGGATTTTTCTTATCATCATCCCAATTTTTGTACCTCCAGGCTCTTTTGTAAGAACAGAGGGAATGTTTTTTTCTTGAAAAAAATCAAATAATTTTTTTGCCTGGGTAGACTTTCCTGTACCTTCGCCCCCGCATAGTGTTATAAATTTACCGCTGTTAATTTAGCACCTCCTAATTGAAATAATTGTTCTTTACAAAAAAGCTTGGTAATTAATCTTTTACCAAGCTGATAAGGACGTTTTAAATTATTATTTAAACTAAAAAAAAGCAAGGATATGGCAAAGAAAAGTATAATTTCATTTTACATCTTTATCTTCATTTTCTTTAAAAACTACGGTTTTACTCAAACTTTATTTGAAAAAGGTGAAAAAATAAACACCAATGCAGATTTTGTTTATTACGATACAAAACTTAAGATTGTCAAAGCGTCAGGAAATGTTGTTGTTAAAGGAAAAGATAAAGAAATAAAAGGTGACCATGTTTTTATAGATCAAAATTCAACTATAGTAAGTGTTACAGGCAATGCCCTTTTCAAAACTAAAAATGAAACACTTACCGGAGATTCGATTTTTTTCAACTACTCTACAAATAAAGGAATAATAAGAAATGGAAAGATATTTATAAGCGACCTTAATTTTTACATCAAAGGGTCTAAAATAGAAAAAATATCTGAAAAAACCTATGTTTTTGAAGATGCCTCAATAAGTTCGTGTGATAATCCTGAAAAAGACTGGGAATTTAAAGCAAAAAAAATCAAGGCTGAAATAGACGGATATGGCTATGCATTTAATATGAGGCTGAACACAATGGACAGGCCTTTGTTTTATTTCCCTTTTTTATATTTCCCGGTAAAAACACAAAGACAATCAGGTTTTTTGATTCCCCAGGTTGACTATTCAAGCACAGACGGACTTGATTATAACCAGCCTCTTTATCTTGTGCTTTCAGATCAAGCAGATCTTACCTTATATTATAATTTTTTGGAAAAAAGATCCAACAGGACAGGAGCTGAATTCAGATACAAGCATTCAGCCCATAGTTTCAGCCAAATTCTTTACGACCAGATAAATAATGACCCTTATTTATATAATGAAAAAAGGTTTAAAGATCCTGAAATTGAAAATCACGACAGATACTGGTTTAGAATGAAATCTGATTTTTTATCCAAGTCGGGATTTAAAACAAGCATTGATATAGATCTGGCAAGTGATCCCGATTATTTAAAAGATTTTGACAGTGGTTATATGAGTTATGATTTCACAGAAAAAGTCTTTACTAAAAATTTCAGCAGAAATATTGAACCAGATGATGAAATGAAAAGAACAAACAGAATATATTCTTCAAAAAATTTTGGTAAAAACATTTTTGAAGCTGAATTTTTATGGATGGACGACCTTATAGTAAAGGAAACAGACAAAAAGAATTCTACAGTACAAAAACTTCCAAGACTTTCATTGTACAGCCCAAGAACAACCTATGATTTCATGCCCTTACAAACATCTTTTGCTACTGATTACAATTATTTCCACCGAATAAACGGTGAAAAAGGTCATAGGATAAACCTTACTCCTTCAGTTTATCTTCCTTTTAATCTAGGCAACTATTTATATATTGAGCCTGGAGCCTATATAAATGAAACTTTATGGTACACAGAAAATCCCGATAAAAATGAAGACTTTGAAAAATCATTCAGGCAGCTCTATGGCCTTGAATTAAAAACTTCTTCTTCAGTTTACAAAGTCTATAATATTTATGGGGATAAAATCAAAAAAATAAGACATACAATAGTTCCCGAACTCAATTATCATTTTATTCCTGAAAAGGATCAAAGAGACTTACCTAAATTTGAAGACTTTGACAGAATAGAAGAAAAAAATGAATTTGAATTTGCTTTAACTCAGACACTTACTTCCAAAAATATTCTTCCATCAATTGATAACTCTAATGAAAACAAATATAATTACCATGAGTTTTTAAGGTTTCGCCTTTCTCAAAAATATGAAATGGCTGATGATAGAATTATATATAATACAGGTGATGAGTATAAACACGGAAGATTCCAGCCACTTAGTGCATATCTTAAGTTTACTCCTTTTAGCCAGTTAAATTTTGAATTTACAGGAGAGTATGATCATTATCAATATATGATAAACAAAAGAAATTTTGCCCTAAATATTTTATCTGATAAAGGTTCAAAGCTCAGGCTAGAACATAGATATACCCACGAAGAGAACAAGTCAGCTGTAATTTCTGGAGAAATTGTTGTTTCGCCTTCCTTAAATCTCTATGCTTCTTATGAAAGAATCTATATGGAAGATGATATAGAAAAAAATGAATATGATAAAAAAATTGGGTTTCATTATATTTCACAGTGTTGGGATGGGGGAATCTTTTACTCAGAAGATGAAAAAGAAAAAAGGGTTTCTTTTATTATAAACCTTAAAAACTTTGGGGGAATTTACCCAAGCATTACTGAATCCTCAAAAAATTAAAAAGCAAGGGTTTTAAATTTAAGTTTTTTAAAACAACAAAGATTATAAAATTCAGTATGAGGTTAATCAATCTTTGGTTACTAACACTTTGTACCTAAATTGACTATTACTACAATGGAAGATAAAATGAGTTGCAATCAGGTTAAAGAAAAAAAATGGTATGTACTCCATACAAGAAGCAAGTTTGAAAATGTTGTAAAAAATCAGCTTTTAAAAAAAGATATTAATGTTTTTCTTCCTTTAATTCTGAAGCTGAGCAAAAGAAAAGACAGAAAAAAAACAATTGAAGTTCCTATGTTTCCTGGCTATGTTTTTGTTCAATGTGATTCTTCTCCAGAAAGCAGACTTAAAATTCTCAAAACCATAGGAGCTGTAAAACTGATAGGAACAAACAAAGGCCCTGTATCTGTAAAAACCGAGGCAGTTGAATCTTTAATTTTACTTTCTAAGTCTAAAGAAAAAATTTTCACAGGCCATGGCTATAAAAAAGGGCAGCCTGTTATTATAACAAAAGGTGGGATGACAGGTGTTAAAGGTATCTTTGAAAAAGAAACTGGAAAAATGAGAGTAATTGTCCAAATAGATATTTTAGGCAGGTATGCATATACAGAAGTTAATGAAGCCGACATAGAATTTTTGGACTCAACTACTATCATTACTTGACTTATTCTTATCTGCCATTTATGTAATGCATCTGATTTTAAAGAACTTATTACCCTGGAGGTTAAATGAATAAACTGGAACTGATTTCAAAACTAAAAAAAGAAGCAAATCTTACTAAAAGTGAAGCTTCAGAAATAGTGCAAATTTTTTTTGATTCAATGACTGAAGCCCTTGCAAACAACGAAAGAGTTGAAATAAGAGGACTTTGCAGCTTTTATATCAAGGAATACAAAAGCTATACAGGAAGAAATCCAAAAACTGGAGAAAAAGTTAAAATACCTCCAAAAAAACTTCCTTTTTTCAAATGCGGCAAAGAGCTTAAGGAAAGAGTTGACAAAATGAATTAAGAATCTGTTCACTCAGATGCCATGGATAAAAATTGAATTTTATCATTGAATGTTTTAACAATATAATAAAAAAGGGGGCCATTCCCCCTTCAATGCTTTTTACAGGGGAAAAAGAAAGTAAAAACAAAGATTTTGCTATTAATCTTTCTATGGCTCTAAATTGTATTGAAAATAAAGAAAACATTTTCAGCTTTTGCAGTAAATGCAGAAACTGCAGGCGAATCAAGGAAAACATCCATCCTGATTTTATTATAGTTGAAGCCAAGGGCAATGGTATCAAGGTTGAACAGATCAGAAATCTTAAAGCCTCTCTTTCGTTCAGACCTTATGAAGCTGAAAAAAGAATAGTTTATATTAAAGACGCATCTTTGTTAAATCTTCAATCAGGAAATGCCCTTTTAAAAATGATGGAAGAACCTCCTGCAGCCACCCATTTTGTGCTTACGGCTCCGGACTCATCTAGTGTTCTTAAAACCATAAGGTCAAGATGTCAGGTTTTCAGATTCAATCTAACTGACTTAGATGATTTAGAAAAAAAAGATCTTTATTCATCAGAGCAGATTAAAAATGAGTCTGGAATTTCACAAAAGAACTTTGAATTATGTTCAAATATTTTTAAAAAACTTTTAGAAGATAATTTTGAAAACTTTAATATGATATTTCTGGCAGGAGAATTAATCTCAGGGAAAAAAACAATAGAATCTTTTTTCACCTATATGCTGGTGTTTTTCAGAGATCTCATTGCAGGGAAATATTTAGAAGATAAAGTTTATTTTGATGAATCCAAGATTTTGATTGCAGAAAACAATAAAAAATTTGACAATAAAACTTTAGATAAAATTATTGAAACAATTTATCTAGCTCAATCAAGACTTAAAGGAAACGTTAATACAAAAATTTTAATCAAATCATCACTTTTAAAAATTCAGGCAGCAATAAATGAATAAAAATGAAATAATAATAACCGGAGTAAGATTTAAGCCCGCCGGTAAAATATATGATTTTGAAACTCAAATTAAAGAGCTTGAACCGGGAAACCTTGTTGTTGTTGAAACAGAACAAGGTCTTGGTGTGGCAAGGGTTATTCACCCTCCTTCACCCAGGACATTGGATCCTGATGAACAGGAAATAAAATCTGTATTAAGAATTGTTACAGATGAAGATAAAAAACTCATTGAAAAAAACAATCAACATGAAAAAACAGCTTTTGACTTTTGTTCAACCCAGGTAATCAAACTAGGCTTGGAAATGAACCTTTTTAAGGTTGAAAGCACCTTTGATGCAAAAAAGCTAACTTTTTTCTTCACAGCCGACGGTCGTGTTGACTTTAGAGAACTTGTCAAGATACTTGTAAGAGAATATCATATAAGAATTGAAATGAGGCAGGTTGGAATAAGACACAGAGCAAAACTTTGCGGAGGTGTTGGAAGATGCGGAAGAGAGATCTGCTGCTCATCATATCTTGAAAACTTTGAACCCATTTCAATCAAAATGGCAAAGGTTCAGGGTTTGTCTCTCAATCCCACAAAAATTTCTGGAGTCTGCGGCAGACTTATGTGTTGCCTTCACTATGAAAATGATACATACAAATATTTACACAACAAACTTCCTGAATTAGGCAAAGAAGTGGAAACACCAAATGGGCCTGGAGTTGTTACAAAACATCTCCCCCTTAAACAAAGAGTAGGAGTTTCAAATGAAGAAGGATATGAAACAATATTTGATTTAAGGGATTTAAAATCAATTTCAAAGTAGCCAAAAGGTTGTTTAAAGCATTTAAATGTACGATTATATTGATAAAGGTAAAAGAAATCGTTTTGATAAGAAAAAAACAAAAAAAACAAATTTAAAAAAAATATTTAAATTTGTTTTTTTAATGGTTTTTTTGTTTTTATCAATATTTTCAATTTTCAAACTCAGCAGCAAAAAAGTTGACTCTCCTGTTTTTGAACCAAAATTAATTTCAAAAACTGAAATAAGAGAAATATTAACAGACATCCCTGAGTCAGAATTTACAAAAAAATACTTTGTTTCAAAGCTAAAAAACGAAACTATTGTTTTTCATACTTCTATAAATGAAAATCTTCAAAATTATCTTGAGATGGAAATTCAAGCCGCTTTAAACTGTGGTCATGGGGCTCCTAAAATAATATGCTTTGCCATTGCAGATGCATATTCAGGAAAAGTACTTGGCCTAAAGGGATACAATTTTGAAACTTCAGAAAATATTTCTCCATGTACAAAAACTTTATACCCGGCTGCCAGTCTTTTTAAAATAATATCCTCGGCTGCTGTGATTGAAACAAAAAACTATACCCCAAATCAGAAAATGGCTTTTAACGGGGGAAAGTATACTCTTTATAAAAAGCAGCTTTCAAATTCAACAACTAAATATACAAATTATATAAAACTTAAAGATGCTTTTGCCCAGTCTGTAAATCCTGTGTTTGGAAAAATTGGTTTTTTTGAACTTAAAAAAGACAATCTTATAAAATTTTCAAGCGATTTCCTTTTAAACAAAGAAGCAGATACAGAAATTCCATTAACTACCGGGGTTGTAAATATAAGTGATAAAAAGTACAATTGGGCTGAAATAGCATCAGGGTATAATAATTCAACCAAAATTTCTGTTCTCCATTCAGCTTTTTTAAGTATGCCCATAACTAATAAAGGTTTTTTTATAAATCCTTTGCTTGTTGAAAAGATAATAGATGATGGCCAAAATACAAGATATGAAAATATTTCCTCTATCAAGGAAAAAATTATAAATGAATCAACATCAAAAAAATTAGCAGAAATGATGGAAAGAACAGTAAAAGCCGGTACAGCAAAAAACTCATTTAATGCTTATAGAAATGGCAAAACCATGAAAAATATAATTATAGGAGGAAAGACCGGCTCAATTTCTGATTATTCTAAAGAAGTTAAATATGATTGGTTTTCAGGCTATGCAATAGACAATGATTCACAAAAAGCAATTGTTTTTTCTGTGTTAATTGGCCATGGTCAGTTTATAGGAACCAAGTCATCTGAATTTGCAAGAAAATTAATAGCAAATTATTTTAGTCACCTTTTCTAAATATAAATTAAGGAGGCCAAATGCCTGGCTTTGAGTTATTCGGAGACCTAGAAAAAAAACATGTTTCAGATGTCCTGGAATCAGGAATTCTCATGCGTTACAATTTTGATTCAATGAGAAACGGACACTGGAAAGCAAAAGAATTTGAAGAAAAACTATCATCAAAACTAAACGTTGATTTTACCCATTTATGCTCAAGCGGAACAGCAGCCCTTTCAATAGCTCTTGCCTCATGTGGGATTGGCAAAGGAGATGAGGTTATTGTTCCTCCTTTCACTTTTGTTGCAACAATTGAAGCAATAATTGCAGCCGGAGCTATGCCTGTTTTTTCAGATATTGACAAAACCCTTTGTCTTGATCCTGATCTTCTTGAATCTAAAATCACCAAAAAAACAAAAGCAATCATGCCTGTCCACATGTGCGGAGCAATGGCAGATATTAATAAAATAAAAAATATTTGTGAGAAAAACTCCCTGATTCTTATTGAAGATGCATGTCAGGCAATTGGAGCCTCAATAAACAATGTTTATGCAGGAACATTTGGAGACATGGGCTGTTTTTCATTTGATTTTGTTAAAACAATAACCTGCGGAGAAGGCGGGGCTGTTGTTACAAACAAAAAAGAGCTTTATGAAAATGCACACGCATTTTCTGATCATGGTCATGATCATATCGGCAATGACAGAGGAAAAGAAAACCACCCTTTCCCAGGGCTTAACTTCAGAATAAGCGAACTTAATGCAGCTGTTGGGGTTGCCCAGCTTGAAAGATTTGATGAAATAATTTCCATTCAAAGAAAAAACAAACAAATTCTTAAAAACGAACTTAAAGATTTAAAAAACATTGAGCTTAGACAAATTATCGATGAAAAAGGAGATAATGGAGGTTTCCTCTCTTTTTTTACTGAAGACGAAAATGCTGCTAGAAAAATCTTGGAAAATCTTAACAAAAACAAAGCAGACGGTACATTTTACTGGTATGATAATAATTGGCATTATCTTAGAAAATGGGATCATTTCAAAGAAAAGGTTAGTTTGTACAAAACTGAGTTTTCAGAATTTTTTAACCCTGAAACAATAAATATTAAAAAATCTGATGAAATAATGAAAAGAACCTTGTCAATGCTGATAAAACTTAGCTGGACTGAAGAAGAAATGGAAAAAAGAGTTGAAGCATTGAAAAAAAGCGTAAACATTTAAATTTAAGGAAAGCATAATGCATAGAAATTTCAAACAAGTATCAAGAGTGGTTTTTGGCCGCGGATGCTTTGATCAATTGGCCGATATTTTAAAAGAAAAAAGAACTGGTTCCAAAAAAATGGTTTTTCTGGTTGATCATTTCTTCAAAGGAAAAGACCTTGAAAAAAGAATACCTCTCCAAGGTAATGACGAATTGATTTTCATTGATGTAACCTATGAACCCACAACTTCAGATGTAGACAAATTAAGAGATAAATTAATTTCAGATTCGGATAATTTCCCCGATGGAATCATAGGTATAGGCGGAGGAAGTACAATGGATGTTGCCAAAGCCGTCTCCCTTATGCTTACAAACGAAGGAAAGTCCCATGAATATCAGGGCTGGGATCTGATTAAAAAACCAGGAGTCTATAAAGTTGGAATCCCCACTCTTTCCGGAACAGGTGCTGAGGTATCAAGAACTTGCGTTTTAACAGGCCCTGTAAGAAAACTTGGTCTTAACTCTGATCATACAGTTTATGATCAAATGGTTCTTGATCCTGAACTGATTAAAAACATTCCAAAAGATCAATGGTTTTATACAGGAATGGATTGCTTTATCCACAATATAGAAGCTCTTAAAGGGACCTTTATAAATGAATTTGCAAGGGCTTTTGGAGAAAAATCCCAGGCTCTTTGCGAACAGGTATTTTTGGAAGATCATCCAGATTCAGACGACAAGCTGATGATGGCTTCTTATTTTGGAGGAATGTCAATTGCTTACTCCCAGGTTGGAGCCTGTCATGCACTTTCATATGGCCTTGCCTTTGTTCTTGGTGTAAAGCACGGAATAGGCAATTGTCTTGCATTCAATCAGCTTGGAGAATTTTATCCTGAAGGTGTTGAAAAGTTTAAAAAAATGATGGATAAGCATAAAATCGAGCTTCCAGTCAATATAACTAAAAATCTTACCAGCGAACAATTTGACCAGATGGCTGAAATCTGTCTTGGCCTTGATCCTCTTTGGGAAAATGCCCTTGGTAAAGACTGGAAAAAAATAATGACCAAGGAAAAAGTACTTGGCCTTTATAAAAAAATTTAATTTACAAATTATAGATCAAAATTGATTTAAAAAAACAACGAATTAATGAGTGGATTCCCGTTCAAAACGAATCCACTCATTTTGAACTCAAAACTCAAGGATTATTTTCTAAGCACAGCAGTTATATAAACTCGTCTCTTTCTTGAAATCATGTAGATACATCTGGTATTTTGGGCCGTTTTAGGGGAATTTTTAAAAAAATCTACACCTTCAAAGATAGAGAAAATTGTGCAATAAAAATATAACATTGAACAGCATTGTGGATTTTATTATTAAACTGCTCTAAAATCGTAAAACAAAAAACAATAAAAAAATGGTGAAGACATGCAACGGTATATTTTAAACAGTAAAAATAAGATTGCATTAATTGGTGGTCTTTTGATTGTCGTTGGATTTTCAAGCAAATGGACAATCGATAATATGACCATCTTTAACTGGTCATTAATTGTTGCATCCATCTTAGGTGTAGCGCCTATTGCTATTCAAGCATATCAAGCTTTAAGAGTAAAAGTGGTTAGTATTGATGTTTTAGTTACAATCGCAGTTTTTGGTGCATTTTTAATTCGAAATTATGAAGAGGCGGCAATTGTTACATTTTTATTCTTATTCGGTGCCTTTTTAGAGCAACGCACCTTAAACAAAACCCGCTCTGCCATAAAGGAATTAACAGAAATGGCCCCAGAGAGTGCACTAAAGCAAATGGAAAATGGAGAGTTTGTAGAAGTTGAAGTGGATGAAGTTAACATAGGAGATGTTTTACTTGTTAAAACTGGTGCAAAGGTTCCTGTTGATGGTACAGTTTTAATTGGTGAAGGTAGTATTAATGAGGCAAGTATTACAGGAGAATCTATTCCCATTGGAAAGGAAAAGGGTTCAAATGTATTTGCTGGTACAATCCTGGATAATGGAACTCTTCAAATTGTTGCTGACCGCGTAGGCGAAGATACAACCTTTGGTAAAATCATTGAACTGGTAGAAGAGGCACAAGACTCAAAATCAGAAGCAGAACGTTTCATAGATCGGTTCTCGAAATATTATACACCAGGAGTTCTTGTCCTGTCCTTTATAGTATGGTTATTCTCACAAAATTTTGAACTAGCAATTATTATTCTGGTTCTAGGTTGTCCAGGTGCTTTAGTTATTGGTGTACCAGTATCTAATGTTGCTGGTATAGGGAATGGAGCACGTAATGGGGTATTACTAAAAGGTAGTGAAGTAATTAGTGATTTCAGCAAGTTGGATACAATGGTATTCGATAAAACTGGAACACTGACTCTAGGCAATCCATCGGTTGCAGAAAAAGAATATTATGGAGATAAGATTGATGAAGCATTAGGATACCTTGCAAGTGTTGAAAGAGAATCAGGTCACCCATTAGCAAAAGCAGTACTAGAGGAAATTGGTGAAACGACATTCTCACCAGTTGAAAATACAGAGGTTGTAAAAGGCGGCGGAATTGTAGCTAGTGTCAGTGGGCACAGAATAGCTGTTGGTAATGCTGCCTTAATGGAAAGGGAAAATGTTGAACTAAATGAAAAAACAAAAGCCGATCTAACTCGTTTCGAAAAAAATGGGAACTCACTTGTATTAACTTCAGTTGATGGAAAACTAAAAATTTTAATGGGTATTCGTGACCAGATACGTCCAGGCGTTAAAGAGGTTCTGTTAAAACTAAAGAAATTAGGAGTGAAAAATCTTGTTATGTTATCGGGCGACAACCAGGGAACAGTTGACGTGGTTAGCCGTGAGATAGGCTTAACAAAAGCCCATGGGAACATGTTGCCTGAAGACAAATCAGCGTATATAAAGACATTAATTGAAGAACAAGGCCAAATAGTTGCTTTTGTTGGTGATGGTGTTAATGACAGCCCCTCACTAGCTTTGGCAAATATTGGTATAGCTATGGGAAGTGGCACAGACGTAGCTATTGAAACATCAGATGTTGTTTTAATGAATTCAGATTTTAGTCATTTACCACACGCACTTGGATTAACAAAAGCTACGGCTAGAAACATGAAGCAAAATATTTTTATTGCCCTAGGTGTTGTATTAGTCTTATTAGCAGGCGTATTATTTAGTGATTGGGTAAATATGTCAATTGGCATGTTAGTGCACGAAGCCAGTATCTTGGTTGTTGTCTTAAATGGTATGAGATTATTACGTTATAATCTAAAATAAAAAACTTTTGATCTAAGTCAAAGCTTTATCAGGTGAAATGGGGTAATATAGCAGTCAGATAAAAACTTTGAAAACTACAATAAAAAACAACAGGAGGAGGTAATAATATGAAATCAGCAACAATTCAATTAGAAACTTTAACATGTCCATCATGTGTTCAAAAAATTGAAGGTGCACTTAAATCTTTAGGCGGTGTAAACCAAGATACAGCAAAAATATTATTCAACTCCAGCAAAGTAAAACTGGATTTTGACGAAGATCTAGTGTCAATTGAAAAAATAGAAGGTGCAATTAACAAATTAGGTTTTGATGTTATCAAATCAAAAGTAAACAGTTAAGAAGGCCTGCAAGGATTTCTTGAGCGTTTACTAAAAAAGCATTGAAAAATCAGTATTCAAAATAAAAAAGCTCTGAATTATTCAGAGCTTTTTTTATTGCAATTATTAAATTTTACAAGCTTATTTTTTAGAGTTTTTATACTTATATGAATATTTGATAAAATCCCTGAAAAGAGGATGACAATCCATTGGTCTGGACTTGAATTCAGGATGAAACTGGCATCCCACAAACCAAGGATGATCTTTTATTTCCACCATTTCAACCAATTCCTTATCAGGAGACATCCCGCTTATAATAAGACCTTTTTCTTTTAAAGGCTTTAGATATTCATTGTTAAATTCAAACCTATGCCTATGTCTTTCAGAAATTTCAGTCCTTTGATACGCTTCATAAGCTTTGGTGTTTTTTTCAACTATACATGGATAGGCACCAAGGCGCATTGTTCCGCCTTTGTCTGAATTTTCATCCCTGAACTCTTTTATACCCTCTTTTTCATTAAACCATTTTTTCATAAGATAAATAACTGGATCTTTGGTTTTTTCATCAAATTCAGTAGAGTTTGCATTGATAATACCAGCAACATTTCTTGCAAATTCAATTACAGCAACCTGCATTCCAAGACAAATTCCAAAAAAAGGAATTTTGTTTTCCCTGGCAAAGCGTACTGCTTCTATTTTACCATCAACACCTCTAAATCCAAAACCGCCGGGAACAAGAATCCCATCACTTCCTGAAAGCTTTTCAGATACATTTCCAGATCTTATTGTTTCAGAATCAACAAAATCAAAATTAACCCTTAGATTGTTTTCTATCCCTGAATGAATAAGAGCTTCATTTAAACTTTTATATGATTCTGTAAGATCTGTATATTTACCGACAATTTTAATTGTCACTTCATCTTTTGGGTTTTTAAATCTGTAAATTAGCTGCTCCCAGTTTTCAAGTTTAGGAGCACGAGCCCAGAGATTTAAGTGGGAAAGAATCTTATCGTCAAGTCCCTGACGATTATATACAACTGGAACATCATAAATACAATCAACGTCAATAGCTGTAATTACATGATCCTGGCTAAGATTGCAAAAAAGTGCAATTTTCTTTTTTAAATCATCTGTAAGATATTTTTCTGTTCTGCATAAAAGAATGTCTGGCTGAATTCCTATGCTTCTGAGTTCTTTTACACTGTGCTGGGTAGGTTTGGTCTTAAGCTCTCCAGATGTTTTAATAAAGGGCACAAGAGTAAGATGAAGATATAATACATTTTCTTTTCCAACATCAGATCTCATCTGCCTTATTGCTTCAAGAAAAGGAAGGGATTCTATATCTCCAATGGTTCCGCCAATTTCCACTATGGAAACATCAACATTATCACCAACCTTTTTTATACATGCTTTTATTTCATCAGTTATATGGGGAATTACCTGAACAGTACCTCCAAGATACTCTCCTCTTCTTTCCTTTTTTATAACTGAATTATAAATTTTACCCGTGGTAAAGTTGTTGTTTCTTGTAAGTCTTGAGGATATAAATCTTTCATAATGACCAAGATCAAGGTCTGTTTCTGCTCCGTCATCTGTAACAAAAACCTCTCCATGCTCAAAGGGATTCATGGTTCCAGGATCAACATTAATATAGGGGTCAAGTTTTTGAATTGTAACCTTAAGTCCTCTGTTTTCGAGAAGAGCTCCTATTGCTGCTGAAGCCAGACCTTTGCCAAGGGATGAAAGAACACCCCCTGTAACAAAAATATATTTATTTGAATTTCCAGCCATAACCTGCCTTATAATTTGAATTATTAAAAATTTAGAAGTTTATAAATCCAGGAACAGATATTCCTGAGTTTCCAGTTGATTGTCCTTATAACTATTCAAAAATTTTATCAATGGAATCGCTTTTCCAGGGGAAATCATCTCCAAAACCTGAGTCAGATTTTTTGTATAATTTTTTAATCTTATCCAAATTGAAAAAACTATTTGAATTTGGTTTAAAAGAAGACTTCAAATACTTAACATCAATTTTCCTGGTTAATTCATTGTTGATAAAAATCTCTGTTGTTTTTGGATAGAACAACCCGCTAGTCTTGAAATATTGCTTGAACTTAAATGAGCAGCTTTTACCCTCAAAAACAAGATTATAATAATAAGGAAGAAAAGTCTCCTTGTCTATCCAGAGTTCAGCCTGATCTTTAATTGAATTTTCATTTACTTTGCCAACAACATAACAAATTTTACCGTCAATCTTGTCAAGCCTGACCTCTGAAAGTTCACAACCCCTTTTTCCAAGCAAACCCATTAAACTTTCATAATCATAAAGCCAGAAAATATCTTTGAAAAGAAAATATTTCGAAGGGTCTTCAGAAACTATCTCTTCTCCAAATAAAGTCAGGGATCCTGTTAAAGATTCAATATAAAGCATTTTAACACTTGTTATCCAATCTGCCCTGAAATCACCTGAACAAGAATAAAAAAGATCTATTTTTGTTTCAGAAATGTTTGAACCGCCAAAGGAAAATATGTCTGAATTTACAGCACTGAAATATGAGCTGCACCTTCCTTTTTGCCTGAGCATATAATTAATCAGGTTCGGGGCATCAGGAACAAAGGCATAAACATTGGGGCTGATAAACAAACAAAAAACAAGCAATAAAACAATGTGTTTTACTTTTTTCATATTAAACAAATTTCTGATGCAGCAGGATTCAATCCTGCCGCAGTTCTTGGTTTAAATTAAATAAAAATATTTCCTGGATAAACAGCCTGATTTCCAAGTTCTTCTTCAATTCTTAAAAGCTGGTTATATTTTGCAACTCTGTCACTTCTTGAAAGAGAGCCTGTTTTTATCTGCATTCCTGAAAGACCAACTGCAAGATCTGCAATAAAAGAATCTTCAGTTTCACCGCTTCTATGGGAAATCACTGTTGTATAGCCTGCTTTTTTAGCCATGGCAACAGCGTCTAGGGTTTCAGAAAGTGTTCCAATTTGGTTAACCTTGATAAGAATTGAATTTGCAACCTTTTCCTTAATTCCTCTTTCAAGAACTTTTGGATTTGTTACAAAAAGATCATCTCCAACAAGCTGAATTTTTTCACCAATCTTTTGGGTCAAAAGTGACCACCCTTCCCAATCATCTTCAGCAAGACCGTCTTCAATAGAAATAATTGGAAAATCGTTTACCAGTCCTTGATAATAGTCAACCAGTTCTTTAGAAGACAAGATTTTACCTTCACCTTCTAAATTATACTTTCCATCTTTAAGAAACTCACTTGCAGCACAATCTAATGCAAGAAGAATATCTTTACCTAAATTGTATCCTGCCTTTGAAACAGCTTCTGAAATAAGTTCAAGAGCTTCCCTGTTTGAACCAAGGTTTGGAGCAAATCCCCCTTCATCACCAACAGCAGTATTGTAATTTTTTGATTTTAAAATCTTTTTAAGATGGTGAAATACTTCTGTTCCCATTCTAAGGGCATCCTTAAAAGAGGAAGCATTAACAGGCATTATCATAAATTCCTGAATATCAAGGTTGTTTGCCGCATGAGCTCCGCCATTTATTATATTCATCATGGGAACGGGAAGAGTATAAGCTGTGATTCCGCCTATATATTTATAAAGAGGCAGCCCGTGTGCCTGTGCAGCAGCCCTTGCAGCAGCCATTGAAACACCAAGAAGAGCATTTGCACCAAACTTTGATTTGTTCTCTGTTCCATCAAGTTCAATAAGTACCTTGTCAAGGGTTCTTTGTTCAGAAGCATCAAGCCCTATAATAGCTTCTGCAATAGGTCCGTTTACATTGTCAACTGCTTTAACCACCCCTTTGCCAAGATAATAATTTTCATTTTTGTCCCTTAGCTCAAGAGCTTCTCTTGCTCCAGTTGAAGCCCCTGAAGGAACCGAAGCCCGTCCAAAGGCTCCGGATTCAAGAAGAATATCAACTTCAACGGTTGGATTTCCTCTGGAATCAAGAATTTCTCTTGAGTTGATATCAATAATTTCAGTCATCTTCCCCTCCTGATTGATTTTTATATAGATCTGGAATAAAATTTTTCTGCCTAAATTCAGCCAAGATTAAAATCCAGCCAGATATTGCTTTAAGTAAATTAGTATTTACTTTAATTTAATCTTTAGATTTGACTTTTTTTTAAGAGAATTGATACTCTCACTTAATTATTATGTCAAGTTAACTAAAAAAACACGGAGCCAATATAAATGAAAAACATGTCCCTATATAATAAAGCTCTTCTTCTCATATCAGCTTCCAGGGTCATTGAATACAAAAACAATAAACTTCCACCTTCTGTTAAAGAAGTTTCAGAACTTTTAAATGTTTCCCAGGAGGAAACTCTCTTTGTCTTAAGAAAACTTGAAGAAAAAAATATAATTAATTTAATTGAAAAAGATCGTAATTTTAAGATCTGTTTAATTGATCACACTTTAATTGAAGAGATCCCAAGGGAAAAACAGCCTCCAAAACTTGACAATGAACTTAAACATTTTCAGGAAAAACAAAAAAATAAAACAAAAGAAATTGAGGAATTTCAAAAGAAACAAAAGGAAAAACAAAAACTTTTGTTTGAAAAACTTAGCAAGGATTTAAAATCAAAAAAAGATTAGCACAAAACTTAAATTGCATAGTCCAACCAAAAAATAATGAGTTGCTAACCAATGATTTTTTAAATCCATTACCTTATATATCTGAAAAGAAAACTTTCAATTATTTTAATTGGTTCTGCTCCGTTTTTTATTGAATTATCAATCTCACCAAGCTCAATTAATGCTTTTTTAAGCTCTCCTATTTTAAAATTAGAAGCATGTTTTAAAAGAAAAAAAACAGGATATGAAATTTTTTTCCCATTTGATATTAAATATTTTTTATCCTTGGATTTTTTTAAGCTTAAGTCTTCAATTTTTTTTAAAAAACTATTTTCATAATTTTCTATTTGCGGAGCTATTGCAGATAAAAAAACATTAAAATTCATAGTTGGCAAATAACCCGGTGAATGAGAATTTAAAAATTCTGATGCAAGAAGAAGGTTTGAAAATTGATTGTATAAGGCTGAAAGGATCTGCAGGGGATGAAAGCCATTGGAAATAAGAGAATACATATAAAAAAGAGAATCTTCAATTTTTCTTTCACTGACAGCACCTGTAAAAGCAAAAATAGGGTCTTCCCTTGTTCTTTCCAACACTTTTTTAAGATCTTCAGTATTGATATTGTTTTTGTTACCCGAATAAACAATTACCTGATTTAAATTTTTTACAAGAGTTCTCAAGTCATCCCCTGAATAATCAAGCAATAAATTCAAAGTATTATTGTTGATTGTTAAATTTTTTCCTGCTTTTTCAAGCTCTGCTAATACAATTTCTCTTGCTGCTGCATCTCTTTTATCCTTGTCAGCTTTTCTTTGCCCCGAAGGAAGAAGACAATTAATTATTTCACCTTTTTTATCAAGCTTTTTATAAATTCTACTTCTTTTATCTGTTTTTGAAGATAGAATTATAAGATAATTGTTTTCGGGAAAATCTTTTTCAAGCCATTCTAAAAACAAATCATTTTCTTGTTTTTTACTGCTTATCTTTACTTTATTTTCTTTTGCATAGGCAATTATCTGATCAATCCATGAATTATCAGTTTCTTCCTTTAAAAATTCATTTTTAATTTTATCTCCAAGCTCGTCATAGAAAGAGTCATCATCACCTGGATCTTCTGAAAACATTCTAATCAGTCCTGAAGCACTTAAATCAAGCCTGTTTTGAATGTAATTCTTTTTGATTTTTTCAAGGGAGTTTTTAGGTTCAGGAGCTTTTTCAAAAAAAGAAGGATTTTCATACACAATTATTTTTTGATCCGAAAAAAAGGAATAGGTAAACACACTTTCACAAACTTCATCTATGCTTTTAAAATTCCCATCGTATTCTTCAACAGAAAACTGATTGTTTTGAGATGAAAGCAAAAATTCAATTATTGTTTTTTTGGCCTGATCACACAGGTATAAATCACCGTAAATATAAAAAAGACCAGAGTTGTTTAAGGTTTTAATTTTTTTTTTCAGATCAAAGAAATTTATTTCACTCATTTTTCCAAAGTCTTATGTTTCATAATTTTAAACAAATAAATCAAAACAGCAGAGATAACAGCCAAAAACCCAATAAATTGAGATAAGGAAAAAACGCCTAAAATAAATTCCCCCCTGTTATCTCCCCTGAAATATTCTATTATCATTCTTAATATTCCATACAAAAAAAGATATAAAAGGAAAACATCCCCATCATTTTTTTTTCTTTTATAGAAGAAAATAAGAACAGCAAAAAGAAAGAAATTTGAAAGAACAGAATAAATTTGAACAGGATGAAGACTTAGATTTAAAGGGGCCAAAGCTTCCGGGTTTTTAAAAACTATTCCTATGGGAAGCTCAGTTGGTCTTCCATAACAGCAACCTGCAAAAAAACAGCCTATCCTGCCTATTCCATGTCCTAAAGCAAGGGCAGGAGCAATTATATCAGCAGTTTTTCCAAAGGGAAGCTTCCTTTTTTTTATAAAAATAAAAGCTCCCAACAGTCCAAAAACAAAGCCTCCATAAAAAACCAGACCGCCTTTCCATATTTTAAATATTTCTATTGGATTTTTTAAAAAATATTCAGGTTCCACAAAAAAATAAAACACTCTTGCACCAATAATTGCAGATAAAATAATATAAACAGCAAGATCTGAAATTTCATTTTTTTTGATATTTTCTTTTTTAGCAAGAAAACCTGAAACCATAATGGCAAAAAGAAATCCTAGAGCGGCCATTATTCCGTATGTATGAATAACAAAGGATTTGAATTCAAAAAAAACAGGATGCATTTTACTTTCCTCTTATTTTACCAGTTATAATTTAAAAATCAGGAATTTTATTGAAAAGTACATGATAAACTATGATACACATTCCAATGGAGATAAATGAGTCGGCTATATTAAAAGCAGGCCAATGCATGTCTTTAATATAAATATCTAAAAAATCCACTACATATCCAAACTTTATTCTGTCAATTAGATTTCCCACTGCTCCTGCAAATATCATTGAGTATGAAATTCTAAGCCATTTAAGGTTTTTATCCGTTGTTTTATAAAACCATAAAATTAAAAAAAGAGCGATAAAAGCCATGAAAACAAATACAAATACTCTTATATTTTGAGATTTATCTGCAAAAAACCCAAAAGCACCTCCAGGGTTTCTAAGGTGGGTGAGATCAAAAAAACCTGGAATAATTTCAATACTTTGAAATAGGGGAATATACTCTACTACAATAATCTTAGAAGCCTGATCAAATAAAACTCCAATCAAAACTATGAGAACAAATCTTAGTCTGTGATCCATTTATTTTAAACCGTATCTAGGGGTGTGATTTAATTAAACAATGAAAACCCCTGTGAATAAACTAAATATTTAGACACAAGGGTTTATAAACAATTTTAATTTTTATTTCAGCTGATTACTTTTAAAACTTTCACACATCTTTCGCAGGCATCGCTGTATTGGCTGTCTTTATTAGTTGTTTCGCTATAATGCCAGCACCTTGCACATTTTTCACCCTTTGCCTTGTAAACACTTACAAAGAAATCTTCCAATTCTTCGCTTGATATTGAATCTTCTGTTTTGTCTTTTATATCTGAAAGACTAGATTGAGAAACAATAAAAAACTCGCTTAAATCTCCTTTATACCAATTCATAGCTTCAAGGGTTTTACCTGAGGCAAAAAGATTAATTCCTGCATCAAGGGGATGACCTATGATTTTTTTAATTCTTGCTTCTTCAAGAGCTCTAAGGGCAACCTCTCTTATTTTGGTCATTGTTTGAAATTTTTCGCTTAGTTCGTTATTAAGAAAATCTGAATTAACTTTTGGAAAAGATGAAAGATGAACACTTTCTTCTTTGTACTCTCCTTTTGGCATAAACGAATAAATTTCTTCTGCAGTAAATGGAAGAACTGGAGCCATCATGGAAGCAAGAGAATTAAGGATTTCAAACATCACAGTTTGAACAGCTTTTCTTTCGGTAAAATCTTTTCCAAGCACATAAAGGGAGTCTTTTTCAATATCAAGATAAAAAGAAGAAAGTTCCACAGTGCAAAAGTTATAAAGAGTGTGATAAATCAAATGGAATTCATATTCTTCATATGCTTTTTTAACCCGTTTTACAACTTGAGTCAGCCTGTGAAGCATATATTTGTCAAGCTGAGAAAGATTTTCATAATCTATTTTTTCAGTATCAGGATTAAAATCAGAAAGATTGCCCAGCAAAAATCTACAGGTATTTCTTATTCTTCTATAAGCATCTGAAAGCTGGCGTAAAATATTGTCTGAAATTTTTATATCATCACGATAATCTGAAGCAGAAACCCAAAGTCTTAAAATTTCAGCTCCATATTTATTTATTACTTCTTTTGGGGCAATTACATTACCAACGGATTTGGACATTTTTTTGCCTTTTCCGTCAACAACAAACCCGTGGGTAAGAACAGCCTTATAAGGAGCACTTCCATAGTTTGCAACAGAAGTTAAAAGAGAACTGTGAAACCAGCCCCTATGCTGATCACTTCCTTCAAGATAAAGATCAGCTGGCCATCTTAACTCATCTTTTCTTTCATCAAGAACTGCAGCATGGCTTACTCCTGAATCAAACCAGACATCAAGAATATTTGTTTCCTTTTTTAAAGAGCTGGAACCACATTTACTGCATTTTACATCTTTAGAAAGGAAAAACTCTGCTTCTTTTTCAAACCAGATTCCAGCACCATGTTTTTTGAAAAGAGAATAAATATTTTCAAGGGTTTCATTGTTTATAAAAGTTTCTTCGCATTCTTCGCAATAAAACACAGGAATGGGAACTCCCCATACTCTTTGCCTTGAAACACACCAATCAGGTCTGTTTTCTATCATATTATAAATTCTGTCACGACCCCATTTAGGAATCCAGTTTACCTGATCAATTTCTTCAAGAGCTCTTTTCCTTAAATCATTGGTTTCCATGGATATAAACCATTGGGGAGTAGCTCTGAAAATAACAGGTCTTTTACATCTCCAGCAATGGGGATATGAATGGGATAAATCTTCTTTTAAAACAAGCATTCCCAGTTTATCAAGTTTTTCATTTATAACTTCATTGGCTTTAAAAACAAAAAGACCTTCAAGATCTTCACCTGCTTCTTTTGTAAAAGTTCCATTGTCTTTTACTGGAGCAAACACATCAAGTCCGTATTTTTGTCCAACAATAAAGTCATCTGCACCATGGCCCGGTGATGTATGAACAAGTCCTGTACCTGTTTCCAAAGTTACATGGTCTCCCAAAACAACCAAGGATTCTTTGTCATAAAAAGGATGAAGACATTTTTTATTTTCAATTTCACTGCCTTCAAATTCTTTTAAAGGCTTATAATCAATTCCAAATTTTTCACAAAGATTTTCAGAAAGCTCTTTTGCTACAATATAAACTTCATTTTCATTCTTGCCCTGAATAGCTTGATAAATAAAGTCAGGATGAACACAAATTCCAAGGTTAGCTGGAATTGTCCAGGGAGTTGTTGTCCATATAATTGCAAAAACTTCTTTTCCTTCAAACTCTTTCATATCTAAATTATCAATAGCTTTGAATTTAACATAAATTGAAGGAGAGTTATTATCCTTATGTTCAATTTCTGCTTCTGCAAGGGCTGTTTTACAATTACAACACCAGTGAATAGGTTTTTTACCTTTATATAATCCGCCGTCAATTCTAAATTGCATACACTCTCTTGCAATTCTGGCTTCATATTCATAATTCATTGTAAGATATGGGTTGTCCCATTCTCCCATTACTCCAAGTCTTTTAAACTCATCCTTTTGAATTTCAATAAATCTGTCTGCGTATTTTCTGCACTCATCCCTTACCTGTGAAGCAGACATATCTTTCTTTTTAGAACCCAGCTTTTTATCCACATTATGTTCAATTGGAAGCCCGTGGCAGTCCCAGCCCGGTACATAGGGAGCATCAAAACCAGCCATTTGTCTGGAACGGATAATCATATCTTTTAAAATTTTATTAAGTGCGGTTCCAATATGAATATTTCCATTGGCATAAGGAGGACCATCATGGAGAATAAATTTTTCCCGTCCTTTTGATTTTTCCCTGATTTTTTTGTAGAGATTTATTTTTTCCCATTCTTCAAGCTGTTTGGGTTCCTTGGCAATCAGGCTTGCCTTCATAGGAAAACCTGTTTTAGGGAGATTAAGCGTATCTTTATAATCCATATATTCCTCCGAATAAAATAAGTGTCATTTTGTTAAATCCTTTAAGTTTATTTCACAATTGCAGAATGTGTCAAGGATATGATTTTTCTTTGATGATCAAGAACAGGAAGTCTGTATTCATGGATATCCATTAAAACATCTTTTCCTGAAAAAACTTTATCATTATATATGAAAGACTTTTTGTGAAAATCATTTATTTCTTTTTCAGTATCAGGCCCTTTCATCGCTATACAAACCCCTGTTTTTTCAAGACAGGGAAGCATGATTTCATAAAAAAGCTCAATAGCAGTAAATGCCCTTGAAACGCTGTATCCAAACAGATTTTTATTCTTAGAAGAAAAAGCTTCACCCCTTTGATTGATGCAGCTTATATCATTAAATCCAAGTTCTCTTGCGATAAATTTAAGAAAGCTTATTTTTTTACCTGAGGAATCAATCAGGGTAAGATCAAGATCTGGATCTAAAATTTTAAGAACCAGGCCAGGAAATCCCCCTCCTGTACCAAAATCTACAATTTTTTTGTTTTTATCTTTTATAAAGGGAAGTACAAAACCGCTGTCTACAAAATGAAGAACTGCAATGTCTTTTGGGTTTGAAATTGAAGTTAAATTCTTTTTTTTATTCCAAAACACCAGTTCTTTGGCGTAAATCTGGAATTGGGAGGTTTGAGTATCAGTTAAATTTATATTGATTTCTAAAAATACTTTTTTTAAAAACTCAACCCATTCCTGGTTAAAATCTTTCATTTAATTACCTTTGATAAAATCTGAAATTATTTTTTTATGGTCAAAGCAAAGATTTGAAGGAAGGTTTTTTAAATCAAAGACAATTGCTTTGGCTGCATCGTCTCCTCCAACGGGAAGAAAGTTTTCATCCAGGGGTTTGCATACAAAAACAATACTTACACAATGCCCCCTTTCATCCCGAAAAGGATCTGAGTAAACATTAAAAAGCCTTTCAATTTCAACCTTTACTCCAGTTTCTTCAAAAACTTCTCTTTTCACCGCATTTTCAACTGTTTCCCCAATATCAACAAATCCTCCGGGCAAAGCAAATCCCTTTGGTTTGTTTTTTCTTTTAATAAGAATAATTCCTTTTTTGTAAACAACAATCCCGTCAACTGCAAGTAAAGGAGTTTGTGGTTTCATTAAAAAGCATCCCTTTCTCTATGATGATAATAAAAAATACTATGCTGATATAAACCAGAATTAATTTTAAAAAATTACAATGAATTTAAGCTGAGACAATTTGCAATTATATAAGGCAAACTTAAAAATTGCTCAATTTATTATTCATATTGTTCACAAAGAAATACCTATCTAAATATTAAATCTAGAAACAAAGATAGTGGTGGACTATTATCACTAAAATATGTATAAGACTTTTTATAGGCAAATTTAAAAAAAATGTGCTTTTTAGTTGACAATCCAGCTACTTCAGTATATCTGTTATTGCTTTAGTCAGTTTACATCGGCATTTTTTCTTAAATGCCGATTTTTTTTGTATTTTTATTCATCAAAAATTTATGGTCAACCAACCCTGAATTAAAATATTATAAATATTTTGTACAGGGAAAACCGGGTAATTTTTTAGTTTAAACAATTTTTTTATATTTTAAGGAACAGGAAATGAAATACGACATTAACAGAATCAGAAATATAGGCATAAGTGCTCATATCGATTCCGGAAAAACTACTCTCACCGAAAGAATTCTTTATTTCACCAAAAGGATTCATGCATTCCATGAAGTAAAAGGCAAAGACGGTGTCGGAGCAACTATGGACCATATGGAGCTTGAAAAGGAAAGAGGAATTACCATTGCCTCTGCAGCTACATTCTGTGAATGGAAAGATACTCCGATAAATATTATTGACACCCCCGGTCACGTTGACTTTACAATAGAAGTAGAAAGATCTTTAAGAGTACTTGACGGTGCTATTCTTGTTCTTTGTTCAGTTGGTGGAGTTCAGTCCCAGTCTATTACCGTTGATCAGCAGATGAAAAGATATAACGTTCCATGCATGGCATTTGTTAACAAATGCGACAGAGTCGGAGCAGACCCATTCAGAGTTATTGAACAACTTAACACAAAACTGGGGCATAATGCAGTTGCTATCCAGATTCCCATAGGGCTTGAAGATTCACTTGAAGGTGTGGTGGATCTTATTCAAATGAAAGCTTATTACTTTGAAGGCATTAATGGAGACGATCTAATAGAAAAAGAAATTCCAGAAAACCTTATTGAAATGGCAGAAGAAAAAAGAGAAGAACTAATTGATGCTGCCTCACTTTTTTCAGATGAACTCACTGAAGCAATTCTTGAAGAAACCGAAATTACCGAAGATATGCTTATCTCTGCAATAAGAAAAGGTACTTTAATAAGAGAGCTTACTCCTGTTGCAATGGGTTCTGCATTTAAAAACAAAGGAATCCAGAAACTCCTTGATGCGGTTTTACTCTTCCTTCCCAACCCCACCCAGATAGAAAATGAAGGACTTAACCTGGATAATGAAGAAGAAATTATTATTCTTTCAAATGACCCTGAAGCAAAAACAGTTGCTCTTGCTTTTAAGCTTGAAGACGGAGCATATGGTCAGCTTACTTATATCAGGGTTTATCAAGGAAGTGTAAAAAAGGGGGACACCCTTATAAATGTAAGAACAAAAAGAAAAATTAAAATTGGCCGTCTTGTAAAAATGCATTCGGATCAAATGGAAGATATAAATGAAATTCCTTCAGGAATGATTGGAGCTATTTTTGGAGTTGACTGTGCTTCAGGAGATACGTTTTGTGATCCTGCAATCAATATTTCAATGACTTCAATGTTTATTCCCAAACCTGTTATTTCTCTTTCTGTACAACCAAAAGACAATAAAGCCCAGGTGAACATGTCAAAGGCTCTCCAGAGATTTACCAAGGAAGACCCGACTTTTCGCACTTTTGTAGATGATGAGTCAGGAGAAACCATTGTTGAAGGTATGGGCGAGCTTCACCTTGAAGTTTATATTGAAAGAATGAAAAGAGAATATAAAGCTGAAGTTACAACAGGAAAGCCAAGAGTTGCATACAGAGAAGCAATTACCAAGCATGCTGAGTTTAATTATACACACAAAAAGCAAACAGGTGGTTCAGGACAATTTGCCCGAATTGCAGGCTATATTGAGCCAATTGAGGAAGAATTTGAATTTGTTGACCTTATTAAAGGCGGTTCAATTCCAAGACAGTTCATTCCTGCTTGTGAAGCTGGGTTCAAAGACTGCCTTGCAAAAGGACCAAGACTTGAGTTTCCTTTAACAGGAGTAAGAGTGGTAATTAACGATGGTGCCTCCCATGCAGTTGACTCATCTGAAATGGCTTTTCGCATTGCTGCAAGAGATGCTTTTCTTGAAGTTTACTACAAAGCAAAACCAACTATACTTGAGCCTATAATGAAGGTTGTTGTTGAAACTCCAGGCGAATTCCAGGGAAATGTTATAGGAACCCTTAACCAGAGAAGAAGTATAATCAAATCTGTCCACGAAGACGGACCTATGTGTACAATTGAAGCAGAATCACCCCTTTCAGGAATGTTTGGATATTCAACTGACTTAAGATCTTGCACCCAGGGTAAGGCCCAATTTACAATGGAGTTTGGTTTTTACAAACGTGCTCCAGCAGAAATAATTGAGCAGGTTGAAGAAGAAGTAAAAGAAAGACTTAACAAAGACTGATAAAAACATCTGATTTCTAAATTATAAAAGCCCGGTAGTTTTTACCGGGCTTTTATGTTTTACTTATTAAATATAATAAATTTTTGTCTACGAAAAACAAATCACTTAAAATTTCAGTTTTAGTCAAACTCTCAAAATATATTTAAAAAATTAATTGCCTGAAATTGAAAGAAGGATTTTTTTAATTTCCATGATCAAATCTTTTTCCAAAACCATTTCTTTTTTTACCGACTTTGGCTTGGTTGTCTGCCTAAAAAACTTATCAAATATCTTTCTTTTTTCATTATCAAGACGAGAAGAAAATCCAATTTTATTTGATTTTACAAAATTGTCCGAAAAACTTTCCTCTCTTCTACCATGGGCCCAATTAATTGAATTTGAATAAAAAATAAGAATTCTGTCCATAAGCACATAAAAAAGCTGAATATTTCTGCATGGACCTACTATAATTTCAAATTTCCCAAGTTTCATTCCAGCCAGCTTTACATCTGCAATTTTGTTTTTGTTAAAATAAGCATAACCAGCACCTGCGGCTCCCCCAATTGCTGTAAATACTCCCAGGCTTATTCCGTGAAAAATTCCATCAGCAACAGCACCCATTACACCACCGGCAATTCCTCCGGCAATTGCAAGCTGACTTGATTTAAGTCCTAAAATTTCAAGATTTTTCTCATCAAACAAGTCTTCATTTAAAACTGAATATTGCGGTAAAGAATAATTAAAAATATTGTGTTTATATAGCTTCTTTATTTTTTGACAGGCTTGTTTTTCATAACTTATAAGTTTTTGCTTATAGGATTTAACAAGTTCTTCTTTAAACTCCTCTGTTTTTGACCTGGAAGAAAAAGTTTTTTTAATTTTAAAACTAATGCTTTTTTTTAAAAACTCCAAAATATACTCTGCAGCTTCCTCAGCTCTGTTGTCCCAGTCATTTTTAAAGGCATCAACAACCCTGGCTATTTCTTCCTGCCAGTCTTGATGCATTGCTTTTAAGGATTCAAGAATAGAAATTCTTTCCTTGTAAGTTGCTGTATGTGCATTAAAAATGCGAACAGAATTGAAGTTCTTTGTAAACTCCAGTTTCCATTCATCAAGATATTTATCCTCATTTTCCTTGGCATTAAGAACAGCCATTCTAGGCTGACCTGTAAGCCTTAAAATTTCCATTTCCATTTTATCTATGGATCTTACTGGTCTTGAACCATCTGCAACATAAATAATACAAGCACCTTGGCTGATAGGTGTAAGAAGCTCAATTTCATCCTTAAAATCTGGGTTTTCTTTGTGTTCTTCAATAAAATTTTTAAAAATATTTGAAGCATCCCCTTTGTAATTTCTCATCCAGGCAAGGGTTTTTCCAGGATTTTGAAATCCAGGGGTATCTACAAATCTTATTATTTCCAGGTTGTCAATTATCACAGGATAAGACATAGACTCTGTTGTTTCACCAGGGTATCTGCTCACTTTCACCCTGTCATCTTCAGCAAGAGTTGAAACAACTGAAGATTTACCTTCGTTTGGATGACCTACAATGGCAAATACTGGTATTTTAAAGTTTGATTCATTTATATTTTTCCCCATAATATCTATTCCAATTTCAGCTCAGTAAGTGAAACAAGAGGATCTTTAATAGAATCAATTTTAAACTGCCATAGTTCAAAGTCATTTTTTTCTACATCCAAAAAAAGATCTTCTTTTCCCGGTTTCCCAACAAGGGCAACCAGGATCTCACAGTTTTTACCTGATATTTTACGTAAATTTTCTATATATTCAATAGTTTGTTTTAAAGGAGGCTGCCAGGCTTCTAGACAGAGCATAATTATAAACTTTTTACCTGATTTTTTGATATTTTCCTCTAACCAGGGCTGATCAAATTCTGATACTCCAGTTGAATTTATCACAGGATAAAGAAGATATCCAAATTTTTTGGCTATTATTTTTTCTATAAAATCAATTACTTCTTCACTATAAATATCTTCTGGTAAAATAAGTCTTACCCCTGTTGAAGTTGGATTTAAATTTTCTTTAATTTTTTCAGATTTTAAAAAATCAGGCTTGGTTACAGATCTTAAATCTTTTTCTAAATTTTTTTCACTGGGTTTAAAATCGAATTCAGGTCTTAAAAGAGATCTTGAAAGCTGTCTTAACTCTGAACTGTCTTTAGGATATTTTTTAATGGTTCGGCTATAATTAAAATATGCCACCAGCATAATTATAAACCTTGGAATTATCGAATAAAACAATACAGAAAAACAAAGAAAAGGCCACCATGAAGTCATGTCTTGGGTTGAAAGTGAAGCAATCCCTTCTTTTAAAATAATTTTGCTGCCTATAATTTGATCCATAGAAGGATTTGCCATGGACTCTGGAATAAACCATGCCCAGGGAGAAGCAATAAAACTTACAATTTTGTAAATATATTCAGCCCCTGGATTTAAAGTTGTTTGCCACCCAAAGGCAAGATCAGAACCAGTTACCTTAATAAGGGTTCCTATCAATACTCCTGTACTAAATAAAGCAATTATCCCTTGAGAAATTGTAAAAAAAAGCCAGAACAAAGGCTGGCTGTATTTTAAAAAATCAAAAGAATATAAAACGCTTGGGTCAGATGAAGATTTATGAAAGAATTTTTTGAAAATTTTTTGGAAAGCTATTTTAAAAAAACCAGCCACTGGTAAAAACAAAGAAAATTTTTTAAAAAAACTTTTCTCATTCCGAAAAAAGAAAGGAATAAAAGCAAAAGGTAAAATTAAAATTTGAAATCCTGCAAAAATTCCAAAATAATAAAATACATTAATAGGAGAAACTCCTGAATATGACAAAAATCCAAAAGCAGTAAAAAGCCCAATTAAAAAAAACAAGACAGAAAATATCAATACAATTAATTTTACTGCAGATACTGACCACTCACCTGGAAGCTGGGGATTGGAAATTTTAATAAGTTCTGTTTTTTTTGCACTGGCCCATAAATATAAAAGATCCTTTTGATTAAAATTGGAGCTTTCAAAATTAGCAAAAGGAGCTATTTTGTCCAGATAAAATTCCCTGTCTGAAGATCTCCTATCCTTATCATTATTTTTTCTTAAAAAAAGAAAATAGTCAAAGTCAATAAGATCTTTTAATTTCCATTTTGATTTAAAAGTATTTCCCATTATCAAGTTTTTTATTTAAAAGTTAATATATTAAATCTGACAATTACTTAAATTAATCAAATTTATCATATTTTCAATCTAAAGTTTTTATTAATCAATTAAATAACTCATTAAACAAAAATACAACCCTGAAATGGATAAGCCTAGAATCATTTAAATCAAAATCAGATTTGCAAAATCTTATTTTACAATTGACTATTTTTTGATTTTGGGATTTTCACACCCTGAGCATCCCTGACAACCGGAATCTATAGAATCGTTCTTAAAAGAAAGGTAAAGCTTTCTGACCACATAAACTACTGATATTCCAACAATAATAAATACAAAAATCTCCCCCATCTTATCCTCTTTTTGTTTGTTTTTTTATTAACCGGGCACAATGGACTAAGCCATTGTGCCTTTAATTATAATCAAAACTATTTCATATCTCTTGCCTGGATCCAGATAACAGCATCCTGGGAAAGTTCCTTTCCTTTATATTTTTTTGAAGGTCCGGATCCAAGAGCACAAAAACCCCACCATCCAGCTTTTGGAATACCAAAAGTAAACTCTCCATTTGAGTTTGCCTTGATTCCCATGGTTACAAAAGAATCCTGGGGAGCTTCTACTGCACCCTCCTTTGCAAACTCATTTTTGTCAATTAAAGGCTGGTGATTAAGGTATTCAACTTCAATTTCAGCATAAGGAACCGGCTTTCCATTACTTTTAACAATTCCTCTAAATACATTACCTGTCCAAAGTGCATAAGGCTTATCAAGGGGAACAATTTCTGTTGGAAGATCTGTTTCCAAATCCCAGTCTGTTGGAAAACCAGCAGTGTTTACAATCATTTTAGTTATCTGCTGAATGTAAATATCTTCATTTTTTTCAAAGTATGGTTCAGGAACAAGGCAAAAAACATTATCTCCCATTCCCCTTAATTTAAATTTTGCTTCATAGGCCTTCCCCGAATTTGTAGAGCTTTTCCACTCAATTGGCTTAAGAGTTTTTAAAAGATCTGTTTTTCTTTCTCTTTTTACAACAAAGAACTTAACTGGTTTTCCCATATCCATTGTATATCCCCCATCAAAGGGATGGGTAAATACAAGCTTAAGATCTATTTCAGATGCATTTGTCAAAGCTGACTCTGGTGTATAAATCATCTGAAAATGTGAATATGCCGGCACTGCAAAGATTAAAACAAACAACCCCACTAGAACAAGACAACCCTTCTTCATTTTGACCCCTCTAACTTTTTTAGTTAAAAAAATGGCATTATTTAAAGTATTTACTTTCAGTTATTAATTTCTTTAAAACTGATTAACTTTAAAACCCTGCCTCTTAGTTATTAATAAATTTTATCGCCATCAATTTTTATTTCATGCCCAGGACCTGCATTAAAAATTACAACATAATCATGTTCAGGCTTTTGAAACAAAAATTCACTAAAATCATCCATCTTTCCTTTTAAAACAATTTTTCCATTTTTATCTTCAACACGCATTTCAACTCCTGAAGCTGAAGAGCCGTCTGAAAACCCTCCTTCACAAACAATACTTCCCTCGCCCTCATCATAACATGAACAAAGTGGTGTATGAGCAAAAGATTGCCCTGTAAAAAAGAGCAAAGCACAAAAAACAAATAAAGCTGATAACTTTTTAACCATTTTTTTCTCCTTTAATTTTGATAACTTTTATCATTGCCTACAAACCCCATTAGTATTGTAAAAATCAAGGCAATTCCATAAAACCAAAACATTGCCTGTAAACCGCTTAAACCAAAAGCCTTTGATACAGAAAACACTCCAGAAGAAACAGCAACACCTATAACCATTGGATAAATTACAGAAAAAACCATAATTTTAGCTGAACCAGACATTAATTTAACTGCAATTGCTGTTGCAACACAGGGTGGATACAAAACCATAAAAAGCATAAGTGAAAGTGCATGAAGAGAAGTAAATCCTTTTTCTTCCTTTTCCATTCTTGTTTCAAGAGATGAACCTGACTCATCTTGCTGATAAAGAGCTCCAAGGGTTGCAACACTGCTTTCTTTTGCGGCAAGTGCACTTAAAAGGGCAACATTTACCTTCCAATTAAACCCCGCATATTTTGTAACAGGTTCCATTGCCATTCCGGCTTTCCCAAGGAAACTATTGTTTATTCTTTCTTTTTGCATTTCCATGGTAGCCATTTTCCTTGTTCTGACAAGCTTCCTAAGTTCCCTTCCAAGTATTTTCAAATCTTTGTCTTTAGATCGTTTTACAATTGAAAGAAAAAGAGGATTTTTTTGCTCAAACGCTTTTTCTTTTTTCTTGAAATTAGAACCAGCCTGCATTCTTGCAGAACGATATGAATCGTAAAAATTAGCAAGCTCTACTACTTTTTCTTTATCAAACTCATCTTTATATGAAGTATTTGCAGCTGAATTTAAAAATTCTGAAATTGCATTTTTTTCAATATTTTTATAATAGTTCATTCTTTCATTACTTATTCCAGGATAATAAAGAAGAACAAAAACAATCACTGCAACTGCTGCAACTATGGTTGTAATCTTTTTTAAAAACAGCCACACCCTTTCAGCTGCACGTCTGAAAATAGTTTTAAAAGAAGGAATATGATAAGGAGGAAGTTCCATTACAAAAGGAGCTGTTTCCTTATCTTTTAAAATTGTCATTGTAAGAATTTTTGAAACTGGAAGAACAAATAAAAGACTTATTGTTGAAATAAAAAACATTGCAAGTCCTTTATGTGCGGAAAAATAAATATTTATTAAAAGAACATACAAAGGAACTTTGGCAAGACAGTTTAAAAGAGGAATAATTAAAATTGTTGAAAGCCTTGATCTTTCATCAGGTATTCCTTTGCAAGACATAACTGCAGGAACAGCACAGCCTCCAACATAAATCCCGCCTAAAACCATGGGAAGGGTTGATTGTCCGTGAAGTCCGAATCTGTTTAAAAGTCTGTCCATTATAAATGCCATTCTTGGCATATATCCGCTGTCTTCAAGAATTGCTATAAGTCCAAAAAGAATAAAGAAAATAGGAATATAGTTTAAAAGGGCATTTATGCTGTCAACAAACCAAAGTGCAAAAGATCTGATAAGAGGCTCTTCAATAAATCCCGGAGCAGGCATAATAATTTCAGTAAATGTTCTTATTTTTGCAAGCAAAGGCCAAGTATAATTTGTTAAATTGTAGCCCTGGACAATGGCAAGATAATAAAGAAGATAAACAACTCCTATGAGTAAAATCGGTCCCATAATTTTATGGCAGAAAAAACTGTCTAAAATATCTGTCATATTTCTTTTGGAATTTTCTTCTTTTGTTACTGAAGTTCGAATAATATCCTCAGCTACCTCAAACCTTCTTTGTGAAATATACATTTCAGGTTGTAAATCATAAGTTTCTTCAAAATTTTTTCTTAATTCTGATACAGAATCAAGGATTTCAAGGTGATTTTCCTCTTCTAAAATAAGCTCTTCAACATTTTCATCGCTTTCCATAAGTTTTATGGCAGCCCATCTCAGGGGGAATTTTTTATGGGCAAATGATGTTTTTGAAAGAAGGGTTTCTATTTCTCTTAAATAAGGTTCCATATGAAGATAATCCAGCTGGGCAGGAACTTTTAATTTTTCTGATTTGGAAAGATTATAAACAGAATCTATAATTTCTTTTTTTCCCATCCCTGTTTTCATTGATGCAGGAACAACTTCAACACCAAGTCTTAAGGAAAGATTTTCATGATCTATTGTTACTTTGTTTTTTTGGGCAAGATCCATCATATTAAGAACAAGAACAACAGGCCGCCCTGCTTCCATGAGCTGAAAAGTAAAAAAAAGACTTCTTTTAAGAGCCATGGAATCTGCAACATTGATTAAAACTTTTGGTTCCTCATTTAAAATAAAATCACGGGCAACTCTTTCTTCCAAAGAAAATGAGGTAAGAGAATATGTTCCGGGCAAATCTGTAAGGCAAAACGTTAAATCCTTAGATTTAAAATTCCCTGTTTTTTTCTCAACTGTTACACCTGGATAATTTGCCACATGCTGAGAAGCTCCTGTAAGAGCATTGAAAAGAGTTGATTTTCCGCAGTTTGGCTGGCCTGCCAATGCAATGTTAACAAGACTCATAGAGGTTCAACCTCCACACAACCTGCTTCTGCATGTCTTAAAGACACAAGAGTTGAATCCATTTTTATTTCCATGGGATCTTCAAGCGGAGCATTTCTTACAACATCAACAATTGCTCCTGGATAAATACCCATGGAAAAAAGTCTTTGACCAAGCATGCTTGATACCAAAAGACCTTTTATTTTACACTTGTTACCCGGCTTAATTTTGTCCAAAGTCATTGAAAATCCCTTCAAATAAAAAGTTGCGAAAAAACCATAAAACTTAATTTATTTTTTTCCGATGCCAGCTTCCTATATTCACTATAATTTAAGGATAAAGTCAGGCGTTGGTAGATATGTCTAACTTAAAAAGTTTCTGCTAAGTACCAGGTGATGTTTTATAAGTCAAACAAATTTTATAATTTTTTTTAAAACTTTAAGATATTTTTTTAGTCAAGGTTAAAATTTCTGGGTTTTAACAGCTGTAAATTTGTAAAATCTGTCACCCAGAATAGTTAGACAACTCTAAGTTTGCTTGCAAATAAAAAGCCTGAATTTATAAAAACCAATTCAAGCTTTTACTTAAATTATTTATTTTCCATTTTTGAAAGAATTTCAACCCTGTCTTGAATTACCTGGCAAGGAATTTCAGATTCTCCTCTTTCAAGACATTTTCCAGGATTATTCCCTGATTTCCTGAATTCTTCAAAATGATCAAGCCATTCCATTCCAGCCCTTGGGCAAATCTGAATAAACTCCATAAAATCAACCACCCTCTGAAGGGTTGATGGACTTAAAGAATGTTCCATTTTGCATGCTTCCTGGTCGGCTGTTAAATTATCTATCTTTAAAATTTTTGTTAAAAATTTAAAAAGAATCTGGTGTCGTCTTTGGATTTCACGACCAACCTTTTCACCTTCTTTTGTTAACTCTACAAACTCATATTTTTCATAAAAGACATGCCCCCTGTCCCTTAAGTTTTTGAGCATACTTGTTACAGTAGGCATTTTCACACCAACTTGTTTTGCAATATCCTTTACCCTGACAAATCTTTTTTCCTGGCTCAGTTGGTAAATAGCTTCAAGATAGTCTTCCATGGAAGAAGTAAGGGGCTTTTTATTTTTTTTTAATATTTTTGTATTCATTTTCTATCCATAATTTTCAATTCTCTTTAATATCATTAGATATCTCTAACTATACTTTCCAATCTTTTTTGTCAACACTAAAACCTTAACTGATTTTTTTAACTATTAAAGGTTGTATTTAAATCAAAGGGGTATTATCTTTATTAACAAATTTAGATAACAAATCTATGGAAATCCAACTCGATATTAAATTTATTTTAAAAATTTGATTGACTTAAAGATAGGAATCATTATAATATATACAGTTTTTAAGAAGTTCTTTTAAAATTTGGGGGCGATCTGGTTTCGACGGGGCTGATAGAAACCAAGACGGCATGTCGGATTCGCAGTCCGTATAATGCGAAACAAACATAATCGCAGACGATTATAACTACGCTGTAGCAGCATAAGCTACCGTCCTGCCAGGGTAAGATTGCGTCTCTGGTTCTGGGCGTCGACTCAGCAATCTCGTCTTTTTGTCCTGTCCGTTGACAAAAAGATTAAATTAATCGGACTGGCGGTCAAAAACTTCTGTCTGTAAAAGGCTTTGACTGCGAGATTAAATCTACAGACTAAACATGTAGAAGTCTTTGTGGAACCTCTCCGGACCCGGGTTCAATTCCCGGCGCCTCCACCACATCATAGTTGCATCCAATTTCAAACAATATCAAAAACCCAATAAAAACACACATTACAAGCACTTCTTAGAAAATCTTTGTCTCTTCTTGTTGCATTAAATATCATAATATCTTATCTTTTTGGATACCCTTATGGATACCCTTAAAAAGAAAGATAATATTTATGATAATAAAAACCCCTATTACAGATAAACAATTATTAGCTTTAAAACCAAAGCCAGGGCAAAGCAATTCCGATTATGCCGTTGGCGGTGTTCCATATTTATATATAAGGTGTTTTAAATCTGGGGCTAAAAGTTGGAGATTTAGAATAAAAAAAGGAGGTAGATTTTATGTTTGGGGCTTAGGGAGCTATCCGAATATTTCATTAGCTGATGCCAGAGAAAAAGTAAGGGAGCTTTTAAACCTTCAAAGTCAAGGTGTAGATTTAGTTAAAGAACGATATAAAACAAAAGCGGAACAAATAAATTTATTTTCAGAAATAGCATATCAGTATCATAAAATAAAAATCATTCCTGAACTTACAAATCAAAAGCATATTAAAAATTGGATATCACAAATTGAAAAATATATATTCCCTGTAATTGGTGATTTCAATATTAAAGACATTGAAACAAACCATATTATCAAAGCACTTGAACCAATATGGACAGATAAGCATGAGACAGCAAAAAGAATAAGACAGCGTTTAGAGGTTATTTTTGATTATGCTATTGCTTCAAATCTTATGGAACGTGGTTTTAATCCGGCCTCATGGAAAGGAAATTTAGAGCAGTTACTTCCAAAAATCAAAAAGCAGGATAAACATTTACCAGCGTTAAAACCTGAACTGATAAATCAATTTTTAAAAGATCTTAAAGATTATAAAGGCATATCCGCAAGAGCTTTAGAATTTATTATTTTAACAGCTTGCCGGTCAGGGGAAGCAAGGCTTGCGACATGGAAGGAAATTGATTTTAAGAATAAAGTCTGGACTATCCCAGCGGACAGAATGAAAGCTGGAAAACCTCACACAGTGCCATTGTCAGAGCAGGCATTAAACCTGTTAGCCGATCTACCAAAGTTGAGTGAGTATCTTTTCACATCTCCAAGAGGCGGAATTTTAAGTGATACGGCAGTAAATAACGTTATCAGGAGACTTGATAAAAAAGGAAAGACATACACAGACGAAACAACAGGAAGGCTTGTTGTTCCTCATGGCTTTAGGAGTACTTTTAAAGACTGGGCAAGACAGCCACAGCGGTACGGTCATGTTAATTATTCTGATGAACTATCAGAGCTTGCACTTGCTCATGTAAATAGTGATGCCACAAGGTCAGCTTATGCAAGAAATGAACTACTCGAAGAACGTCGGCCTTTAATGTCAGACTGGGCTAAATATTGCGATGGTAAAAAATCAATTGGTGAAGTTGTTGAAATGCGGAGGGCTTGATTATGACAACAGGGAAAGAGCAAGAGAAATAAAAGATCAAATATATAAAGGCATAAATCCCATTGAAGAAAGAAAAAAAGAAAAAGCAAAAAAATTCAAGAGTTTTTCTGAAATAGCATACCACTATCATAAAACAAAAATTAGTCCGGAACTTAAAAATGATAAGGGAAGAAAAAGCTGGATTAATTCTCTTGAAAATCATGCATTCAAGGTTATTGGTGATTTAAACATTGAAGATATAGATACAAATCACATTCGAAAGATTCTTGATCCTATCTGGCTAACAACTGCAGATATGGGTAAAAAAGTTCAGCAAAGATTAAAAGCTATTTTTGATTATGCAATAGCATCTGAAATCTTACCTTCTAAATTTAATCCTGCAAGATGGGATGGGCATCTAAGCACTTTAATGCCTAATCCTGATAAAAATAAAACAAAAAGCCATTACAAAGCTCTTCCTCCAGAAGAAGTATCCCAATTTATAAAAGATTTAAGAGATATAAAAGGAATAGCTCCAAAGGCACTTGAATTTTTAATATTAACGGCAGCTAGACCAGGTATGGTACGCAGTTTGATTTGGACTGAAATAGATCTGTCACAAAAGGTTTGGTCAATACCAAACTTTAAGATGAAAAAAAATGAGAGAGGACAAAGAATCCCTTTATCTGAACAGGCTGTAGAACTGTTAATAAACTTACCCAAGATTAATGAATATATTTTTCCCAGCCCAAGAGGTAAGGCTTTATCTGATGGTGCAATGAACAGCATCATTAAAAATCTTGATAAAAAAGGAAAAAAATATATTGATCCCAAATTAAATGATTTAATCAACCCACATGGCTTTAGGTCTACATTCAAAGATTGGGCAAGACAGCCAAAAAAATATAATCACCCTTTTTACTCTGATGAATTATCTGAGCTTGCCTTAGCTCACGTAAATAGCGATGAAACCAGTGCAGCCTACGCTAGAAACGAACTTTTGGAAGAAAGAAGACCTATGATGGAGGAATGGGGTAAATTCTGCCGTTAAGAATTATTGATAGTTTCCAAGATTTTCACTAAGATCGATACTGAAGGAAATCAGAGAAATGTTTTAGTTTTTGCTTGCAATAAAGAATTTAATGGTTTTATTTTTCTCTAAACCTGATTAAAAGTGAACAGAATTAATAGACTTAATTCAAAGATTCATTAACTAAAACTGTATTTGCAATTGCTGGAGGAAATATTAACTATTGAAAATAAAGAGTGTTAAAATCCATAATTTCAGGTCAATTAAAGAAGAATCATTTGATCTTGATGCCTTTAGTCTATTAGTCGGTGAAAACAATGCTGGCAAAACAAATGTAATTTCCGCACTTCGAGTTTTTTATGAAGAAGGTGGCACTAAATACAATGATAAGAAAGATTTTCCCAAATTCGATACTAATGATAAAGAATCGTGGATTGAATTAACATTCATCTTGTCAGATGAAGAAAATGAACTTATCAAAGAAGAATATAAAACTGCTGATAAGGTTCTGAAAGTCAGAAGGTATTTTAAATCTGATGATAAAGAACTGATTGATTCGAAGAATAGCAATATTTTTGCTTATGAAAAAGGCGAATTATCTAAGAATCAATTCTATGGGGCGAAAAACATATCTTCCGCTAAATTGGGTTCTGCTATTTACATCCCTGAAATGTCCAAAACATCTGACACTTTAAAACTATCTGGACCATCTCCATTAAGAGACATAACTAACTTTGTTTTCAAAAAAATTGTTTCAAATAGCCCTTCCTACTCGCAATTAAACACAGCTCTTGAAGATTTCAATAAAGAATTTAGAGTTGAATCTGAAGGAAACGAATTTTCACTAAACAGCCTTGTTCAGGATATCAATGAGCAAATTTCTCATTGGGAAATAGATTTTGGTTTTAAAATCAATGCAATAAAACCGGAAGATATTGTAAAAAACCTTTTAAACCACTATGTGACTGATAGAAACCTCCAGGATTCAGAAGTCGATATTGATAATTTAGGCCAGGGATTACAGAGACACATTATATATACTCTCATTCGTTTGAGCAGTAAATATGTCGATAAAAAAACTCCGAAGAAAAAAGATTTTAACCCTGATTTTACATTGTTGCTATTCGAAGAGCCAGAGGCTTTTTTACACCCTTCACAACAGGAATATTTAAATCTCAGTTTAAAGAGACTTTCCAAAGAAAATCAAATTTTGATAACAACGCATTCCACAACATTTGTAAGTAAGAATATCAATCAGTTGCCATCTATAATAAAAGTAAACAAAAACAGTGGAAGAACATCAGTATATCAAATAAAGAACGAAGTTCTTGAAAAGTTATGGAATACGAATGCAGGCATGTATAAGTATTTTTCTGATTTATTAGTAAATGATAGTAGTGATTCGAAACTGATTAAATTTATAAAAGATAAACACCTTGGTGAAGAAACTCCGGATATTCTTAAGAAGATTGATGATGAAAGTTTTCGGTATTCTTTATGGCTAGATACTGAGAGGGCATCAGCTTTTTTCGCCAAACATGTATTGATTTGTGAAGGTGCAACAGAAAAAGTAATATTTGATTATCTTATAGCTAATTCTTGGGAAGAGTTACAAAAAAAGCAGATTTATGTATTAGATTCCATGGGCAAATTCAATATACACCGATATATGAATCTTTTTTCAGAGCTTGGTATAAATCATTCTGTACTTTACGACGGTGATGGTGAAAAAATTGGTCAGGAAGAAGTTAACAAATATATTAATGAAAACAAAAATGATTTTACATGCGCAATAGCCTTCTTTGATGTAGATATGGAGTCTTTTCTCGGGTACGAAGCACCTAAACGGAAAGACATTAAACCTTTAACAGCTTTATCAAAGCTGACAAACGATGAAATACCAGAAGAAAAAATACAAGATTTGAAAGACAAAATTACCAATCTTCTCCAAGAGAAGGATTGATTTAACAGAGGAACAATATGCAGAATTTACTAGAAGACTTAACCAAATTACTTTCAAAAGAAGAAAAATACACCTCAGAAGGAAGAATGCTAAAAAACGTCTAGTTTTGGTAGCCTAAAATTGACCCACTAAAGCACAAAATTGCAGCTGAAAATTGACCCACCCAAAGAAAACTTCTGATAATCTGAAAATATACAAAGACCAGATATCAGGAGAGAGGGGATGAT